>NZ_JBQOUY010000013.1:0-79500 GCF_052216985.1 Acidaminococcus nyctereutis | reverse complement strand
TAAAAAGCTGAGTTTTGGGGGGAAGGGGGAAGTATACCCTTTTTCTCTTGCCTTTTACTGCCAGGAGTAAAAAGAGACAACAAAAAAGGAGCTGTGAAGAAATGAATCCTCATTTCTTCACAGCTCCTTTTTGGGGAAGTCGCGGGTCACGAGTTACGACCCCAAAGCCATTCTGCTGCTTTATGCGGCGGAACGGCTTTTTATCAGCCCCCACCCCGGCAACAAGATCAGATACACCGCCAGAAAAACTGAACCATGGGGAGCCCCTGTCGAATCTAGGACAGTGGCACAGGCGATGGACCAAGGAATAAGCGGGGAAATCACCACCGCTGTGTTCTCCAAGTCCAGGGCCAGCTGTTCCCGATCTGGAACAAAAGGCCGGCACAATTGATGAGTCAGCATGATGCTCAAAGTCTGGTTGCAGGAAACCATCCCGGTAAACAGAGCTGCCAGGATCAGGGAAGGGTAGGTCCCCAGCTTCTCCTTCAGCTTTCGGAACAGTGTCTCTATGCCCTGGAGCAACCCAGTCCCCTTGAAAATGCCTCCGAAAGAAGCGGACAAGCACACGATGGCAGCGACCCGGACCATGGAAACGATTCCCCCGCCGCTGAGCATATTGGCATATTCCGGATCTGACAGATGGTAGCCGAAAAACAAGATCCGCACCACATGTTTCCAGGGCCATCCCTGGAGGAAATGGCTCAGGATCAAGGCGCAGACAATGCTCACGGCCATATTCTTCTTAACGGAAAACCGGAAGAAGCTCAATGCCAGGATGCTGACTGCCGGCAAAAGCAGCCAAGGGGTAAAATTATAGATATTGTACAAACCGCTGACCAAGTTTCCCACCTGACCTGCCCCGGGCAGCCCCAGCCCCAATACAAGGTAAAACAAGCTGGCCATTCCAAAAGGAACCAGGGCAAACCGAGCCATGTTCCCGATGTTCTTATAGATGTCCGTTTCCGTCAATACACTGACCAGCAGGGCGCTGGTAGAAACTGGAGACATCCGGTCCCCAAAATAAACCCCTGAAAGCATAGCGCCGCCCGTATAAAGAGACGGGATTCCCAAGGTTTCCCCCAGGGACAGAGTGATCACCCCCATGGTAGCTGCCGTGCCGAAAGAAGTCCCTAACAGGAAGGAAACGGCGCAATTCAGCCAAAAAGTCAGCAACAGGAATACGGAAGGCCGGATGAACCGGACTGCCAAAGCGATGATGTAGCCGATGGTGCCGGAGGCCCGCCAGGATGCCGTCAGCATGCCGATCAGAAGGAACACCAGGAAGATGGTCCTGACCGACAGGACCCCCTGCCAGGCCATTTTCGCCACGGCCTGAAAAGAGTGGCCCCGATACAGTCCATAACCGAAAAACAGCAAAAGCCCCAGAAACAAAGCTCCCAGCAAGGGTAGTCCCGTAAAGATACAGACAAAAAGGATCAGGCAGAACGTCCCTAGGATGAGATTTTCCATGATTGCAAGACTCCTATACATTACATTTCTATTTTTCCATAAATAAAAGAACGCTGCTGCGAAAATGTTTCTTTTATTTTACCTAAAAAAAGTCCTTTTTGTCAGCATAAAAACAGGGCTGCTGCACGTCCCTTGCAGCAGTCCCTCTATTTTTTATTCTTCCTTTCCCTTCGTAAACCGGTTCGCTGCCACTGTAATACAGAACGCAAAGAAGGCGGACAGGAACATGCACAGGGCAAAGCCCAGCACATTGTTGGACAGGGTGGGCGCCACGATGCTGGGCACATAGGCCGTCCCCCGCACATTGAAGTAACCCACAGCCACACCGCCTACCCCGGCCGCAATGATGGCCCCGGCCATCACCACTTTATTGGAAAACATGAAGGGATAAGCCGCCTCTACAAAGGTCCCGAAAGCCATGTTGATGAACAGTCCCGGAATAGCCAGGGCCCGGTCGTCCTTCCGCCGGGGAGCCAGGATATTGGCCGCCATGATTCCGGCGGACACCATCACCAGACCCACCATATCGATGGCTCCCAGGAAGGAGTTCCCGGTCTTTTCCATTTCCAGCAGGATGATGGGCAGGATGGCTGCATGGTACATACCGCCTATGATGGCTGGCCAGATCAAAAGGCCGGCCAGCCCGCCGCAGAGCATGGGATGGATGGAGAAGGCCCAATCGATCACATAACGGATCCCGTTCCCCACCGCCTCCGCCAGAGGCGCGATGAACAGATAGACCAACAGGCCGGCAGCCAGGCCGGCAATGCCCCCGGCCACGATATTGGCTGTGGTAGCAGGGAAGTTCAGCTTCAGGCATTTGAGCAGCAGGAACTGGACCAGGATCCCAGCGAGGATACCCCCGATGATGCCTCCGATCAGCCCGCCTTTCACGGACAGGATCCCGGTGACCACGCCGGCCACGATAGCCACATCCCCCATGCCGGAGACCTGTTTGGCGGCCACCGTGGCTACGATCACCGGCAGGGCATCGATCATCACGTTGAAGATCTTTTCAAAGTAAGCCAGTCCGGGCACTTTGCTGAGAATCAATGTCAATGCCATGGCAATGAAGCCGGGCAGGGAGGCCATCAGGATCCCCCGGACGCTGATCCGGGACAGGAGACTGGTCTTTTCTTCCGGTCCTTCCGTGGTCACGCCCCCGTTCATAGCTGGCCGATAGCTCAAGTTCCAGTACTTAGCCAGGGCGAACACATTGGCAATAGCCCGGGTCCGGTTAGTGGTGCCAGTAGTGCCGGATACCGCCACCACATTGAGCCCCATGGATTGGGCCAGGGCCATGGACGTCCCGCCAGTACCGGTGGCAGCCAGTTTCTTTTCTGCAGCTGCCTCCATGGCCCGGGCATTGGCGCCCTTGGGGTCGCAACTGGCCAGGATCAGTCCGTCCACTTTCCCTTCATCGATGAGACCGGCGATCTTTTCGTCTTCCAAGACTGCTTCCCGGTTCACCTCTTCCAGAGTCCCTCGGAAAATGACCCGGGGCTGCTCACCGTCCCAGATCCACAGGGCTGCCTTGGTTTCCGGTTTGGCGGTATCCATAGAGGATTCCGCCGCAATGAATTGGATGGCAGCCAGCTGGATGCCTGCCGCCTTGATCTGCCGGACCATTTCTCCCAATAGAGACGCCGGATCTTTCCCTCCTAGGTTGTACAGATTGCCTCCGCTACTGCCCAGGATTGCTGCCGTTTTTGCCATATACAGGACCCCCTCAGGAAATTGAAACGGCCCGTCTTCCTCAGCCGGACCGTTCTGTTGTTTTGCTTTACTCCGCTAGTGTACTAAATTATAGAGTTCCTGTCAAGATGTAACTCTTGCAGCAGTGGAATTGTCCCTTCACTCGATCCACCGGATCCATTCTTCCCGGAACCGGTCATGTTTCTTGATTTCCCCTGCTGGATAACCCAGGGAGAACATGGCAAAGGCCTCTTCTTCTGCTGGCAGCCCTGCGATTTTCCCCACAGCCGCCATCCGTTCTGTCCGGGGATAGACCCCCATCCAGACACCGCCCAATCCCTGGGCATCGGTTTCGATCCAGAGATTTTCCAGGGCCGCACTGGTATCCACTGGAGCAAATTCCGGCAGCTGGCAGTCTTTCCGGTAGCTGATTACCAGGAGCACCGGCGCTTCCGATGCAAACGCGGAAAAATGGCTGACCGCCGCCAGTTCCTGGATCTTTGCCCGATCCGTCACCACAGTAAAGCGCCAGGGCTGCTGGTTGCAGGCAGAAGGAGCCGCCATGGCGGCCCGGAGGATCTCCAGGATCTTTCCTTTTTCCACAGGCTTGGACAGATATTTCCTCACACTGGTACGATGAAACAAGTTTTCCATTAGTATGGATCTCCTTTCCCTATTTCTGTAAGGTTACTATACCAAAGCCGTCCCGTTCCCGCAAGGAGATTCCCTGTGGGAAATCCTTGATAGGTCCTGTCGTGGAAGCTATCCTGTCCTTGGTACCGTGCGCAAGATATTCTTTCCATTATTTTGTCTAGTGGAACCCCTGATCCATTTATCGGAGTGAACGGAAAAGCCCCCATTGATACCCATCAATAGGGGACTTTTTTATTTCTGTATTAGACGCAGGCGTTTATACAATTTATAATGAAAATGTATTGATTCTATTATTTTATGATACTTTTCGTTTTCAGGAGGCAAACAATGATCGATTTGAGAAGTGACACATTGACTTTACCGGACCGTCCTATGCTGGAAACCATCCTTTCTGCTCCGCTGGGGGATGATGGCCGTCTCGACGCTGCTGGACGGGGGGAAGATGCCACCGTCAACCGGCTGGAAGACCTGTCAGCTGCCTTGACGAGAAAAGAAGCGGGGCTCCTCTGCACCTCCGGGACTTTGGGGAACCAGGCGGCGGTCCTTACTTGGTGCCGCCCGGGGGATACTGTCCTGGTCAACGACCTGCAACACCTGGACCGGAGTGAAAAGACGGCCTTCGACCCTCGATTCGGACAACTGAAAAAAGCCATCTATCATTTGGATAAGGCTTTCCAGCCTGATCTGACGGAAATCGAAGACCAGTGTAAAACAGGGAAGATCAAACTGCTCTGCCTGGAAAACACCCATAACTACACAGGGGGCACCTGCATCACGGAAGCCAGCCTGAAAAAGATCCATGACCTGGCCAGCCAGTACCATGTCCCAGTCCATATGGACGGAGCCCGTCTCTTCAATGCATCTCTATACTTGAAGACACCGGTGGATCAGCTCTGCCAGTATGTAGATTCCGTTCAGTTCTGCTTTTCCAAAGGGCTGGGAGCACCGGTAGGTTCCGTACTGTGCGGCTCGCGGGATTTCATCCGGGACGCCAAGGAGACCCGGAAACTGATGGGCGGGGCCATGCGCCAGGCCGGCATCATCGCCGCCCCCGCCATCTACGCCCTGGAACACAATATCCCACGGCTCCAGGAAGACCACGACAATTGTGCCGCCTGTGCCGCCCAGCTGCAGGATCTGAGGAAAATCATCGTCCAAAAAGATGTCCAGACCAATATCCTCATGCTGGATGTAGTGCAATCGGGCATCACCCCTCAGGAATTCTGCAGCCGGGCCAAAGCCAAAGGGCTCTGGATCCGTCCCATCATCAACACCTCCGTCCGTCTTGTCTTCTATAAAGGGATCACCCGGCAGGATGCCCTGGACGCAGCGGCTATCATCCGGCAGCTGGATGCGGAACTGTAAAATAGCCAGATTCGAGCCAATCTGGAAAGGAGCATAAATATGGTCATCCACGGAAAGAAAATCTCTCTCACCACGCAAATCTTCACGGCCATGGTCCTAGGGTCCCTGGCAGGACTAGTCGGCGGAAAAACCATGGTCCAGCTGGGCTTCATCGGGGATATCTGGCTGAACTGCATCAAAATGATCGTCATCCCCATGGTGGTCTGCACCATCATAACAGGGATCATCTCCCAGGACAATCTGACTTCCCTGAAACGGGTCAGCCGCCGGATCATCACCTACTATGTCATCACCACCGTCCTGGCCTGTGTGGTAGGACTGGTGGTTGCTTCCGTCCTGCAGCCCGGGCACTATGCCAACTTTGCCGGACTGGCCGCCAAAAAAGTCACCGGCAGCGTGGACATCACCTTTGCCGGGTTCCTGAAGGATCTGTTTTCCACCAATATGATTGCCTCCTTCGCCAAAGGCAATATCGTCCAGACCCTGGTCATTTCCATCCTCCTGGGCATTGCCATCCTGAAGATGAAAAATGAAGAACATAAAAAGACCATCAAGCAGGTTTTCGAAGCTGCCAACTCTATGATCTTCTCCCTCATCAATATGATCATGCAAGTCTCCCCCATCGGGATTTTCTTCCTCATGGGCAGCTCTTTCGGCAAATACGGCGCCGGCATCTTTACCAGCATGGCCGTCCTGGTAGGGACCTACTATGCCGCCTGCCTGGCCCACGTACTGATTGTCTACGGAGGCTTCCTGCTGGTCTTCGCCCATATCAATCCGCTGAAGTTCCTGAAAGACAGTGCAGAACTGTGGATCTATACCTTATCCACCTGCAGCTCCATCGCCTCCATCCCGGTCAACATCAAAGTCGCCAAAGAAAAATTCGGGATCCCGGAAAAGATTTCCGGTTTCACCATCCCGCTGGGTTCCCAGATGAATACCGATGGATCCGTACTGCTATATGCCTGCGTCATCCTCTTCATCTGCCAGATGGAGGGCCAGCACATGTCCCTGCCCCAGCTGATCAATGTAATCTTCATTTCCACCATCATGTCCATGGGCGGCGGTGGCATCCCTGGCAGCGGGATCGTGAAGCTGATGGTGGTAGTCCAGGCGGTCGGCCTGCCCATTGAAGTGGTCGGCGTCATCGCCGCTTTCTATCGCCTGTTCGATATGGGGACCACCACCAACAACTGCCTGGGTGACCTGGTCGGTACCGTCATCGTCGGCAAAGCCGAAGAAAAATCTGAAAAACGCGCCTAGACTCTCTGGCAAAGGAATCTGCCCCTAGTATATAATGGGGGCAGATTTTCTTTTGGGGAGGAAAAGCCATGTTCCGATATGTGGACTATATCTATAACGTATACAAAGAAAAAAGTTTCAGCCGTGCTGCCGAGAAGCTGCACATTTCCCAATCTTCCCTCAGTACGACGGTCCGGAAAGCCGAACGGGAAATCGGATCCCCCATCTTCAATCGGGATACCATGCCCATCAGCCTGACGGAATTCGGCCAGAAATATATCCAGGCTTCCCAAGCCCTGTATCTTCTGAAGAACGATCTGGACCGCTACATCTCCGAGATGAAGACGACGGTCAAGGGACGGGTAGCTATCGGGGCCAGCAGTTTTTTCTCCACCTACCTCCTGGCCGATGCCATTTCCGAATTCCGCAAAGAATATCCGGAAGTGAAGATCGAACTGTTCGAAAATGTAACACCCTATCTGCAGAAACGGCTGGACAGCGGCTTCATCGATCTGATGATCACCAATACAAAAATGGACCGTTCCCGGTACCGGAACCTGCGCCTGTTCGATGACCATCTCTACGTCATGGTCCTCCCTGCCCTCTGTCCAGAGCTGGTTTCCCTGGACAGGCAGGCGGATTTCCAAAAGATCGGAACTGAAGAAGAAAACCATCTCCCCGCCATTTCTTTAGCAACTTTTGGGCAGACGCCGTTCCTGCTCCTGCGAGAAGGGAACAATCTCCGCCGCTGTACCGATGGATTGTTCCGGGAAGCCGGCATCAAACCGCCCATCGTCCTGGAAATGGACCAGACCAATACCCTGTATTCCATGGCCCGGCTGGGCATGGGCGCCGCCGTGGTCGGCAGCTTCCTGATCCGTAAAATGGGGACCCCGTCCGATGCCCTTTTCTTCCGTCTGGACAGCCGAATTGCCGAACGAGGGACCTATGCCAACATCCTGCGCAGCCGCATCCAGTCTCCGGCCCTGGAACGGTTCCTGGACAGTCTCCAGCAGCAGTGCCGGGACCGGGAAATATAAAGAAACAAAAAAGTATGATATAATAAAAAGAAATTATCTTACAATTCCCCAAAGGCAGGCGATTCCATGGAACGTTCCAAGACAAAAGATATGACGGCAGGCAGCATCCCCCGGCTGATCCTGGAATTCGCCCTGCCGCTCATGATCGGCAACATCTTCCAGATGCTGTACAATACGGTGGATTCCATCGTCGTGGGGAATTTCGTAGGGACTCAGGCCCTGGCTGCGGTCAGTTCCACTACTATGATCACCAATATGTCCGTTTTCTTCTTCAATGGGTTCTCCATCGGCGCCACGGTGATCATCGGCAAATATTTCGGAGCCAAGGACCACAAGCTGCTCCACCGGGCCGTAGAGACCACCATGGGCGCTACCTTTGCCCTGTGCCTGCTGTTCACCGTATTTTTCCTGGCCGGCACCGATTTCATGCTCCGTTTCATGAAGACGCCAGCCGATGTATTCAATCAGGCGGCCCTATATCTCCGTATCTATTTTGCCGGCGTCACCGGTCTGCTCCTCTATAATATGGGCAGTGGCATCCTCCGGGCCGTGGGCGATACGAAACGGCCCCTGTACTTCCTGATCCTCACCAGCCTCCTGAACATCTTCCTGGACCTGCTCTTTGTTGTGGTGTTCCATTGGGGCATTGCCGGCGTAGCCTATGCCACCATCCTGGCCCAGTTCATCTCTGCCGGAGCCACCATGGCCGTCCTCCTGCAGACCCGGGATATCTACCGGTTCTCCTTTGCAGACCTGTGCCTGGACCGGGGGCTCCTGAGCCAGATTTTCCGGGTGGGGCTGCCCACGGCCATCCAGAGCATCATCACTTCCTTCTCCAACATCTTTGTCCAATCCTATATCAACTTCTTCGGAGCCGTCGTCATGGCCGGCTGGGGCTGCTACAACAAGCTGGACCAATTCATCATGCTGCCAGTCCTTTCCATGGCCATGGCTGCCACCACCTTCGTGGCCCAGAACATGGGCGCCCACAATGAAAAACGGGCCATCGACGGAACGGTCACGTCCATTCTCATGAGCCTGGCCATTACAGGCGCCGTCGCTGCCCTGCTTTTTATCTTTGCCGATACTTCCATGCGCCTGTTCACCGGAGACGAACCCGTGATCAAAGCCGGTGTGACCTTCATCCACATCAACATCTTCTTCATGCTCTTCAACTGTGTGAACCAGGTCTTGGCCGGAGCCCTGCGGGGCCGGGGAGATTCCATCGGTCCCATGGTCATCATGCTGCTGACCTTTGTCCTGATCCGCCAGATCTACCTCTACCTCATGACCCGATTCATCAACAATACGCCCATGACTGTCGGCTTCGGCTACCCCGTAGGCTGGATGAGCTGCTGCGTACTGGAGGTACTGTATTTCTACTTGTTCTGGAAGCATAGGAAATAAAAAAGAAGGGGTGTGAAAAATTCACAGCCCCTTCTTTTTTACAATACAACCGCCACAATGAAATTATAGGCAGCCGCTGCCAGCACACTGATGGGTACCGCCCGGAGCAGCAGCTTACTGAACAAGGTACTCCGGTCCTCCTCTTTGGGAGTGGATCCTAGGATCAGGGAACCTCCGGAAGAGAAAGGACTGATGGCACTGGACTGAGCTCCCAGTACGGTGCAGGCAAAGAGCACGGCAGCCGACAGCCCGGTACTTTCCGCCAGTCCCGGGATCAGCGGGAACAAAGCCGGTGTCACGACGCCAGTGGTGGAGCTGAAGAAGCTCATGATGGCGGCGATGATGGAGAAAGCCAGGGGAATCAGAGGCGTGGGCACATGGGCTCCCACCCAGGCACTGAGCATCTTGATGGTCCCGGCCTTCACCGCTACGGCAATCAGCATGCCGGCTCCGGCAATCATGATGATGGTATTCCAGGGAATCTTCGAAATGGCTTCCTTCTGGGGAGCCAGCTTCATCAGCAGGGCGATCACCGCGAAAATAATGGCCACGAGGCCCACATCCACTTTGGCGGCCAGGTAAGAGATGGCTGGATTTCCCGGCATCAGAATCTTCAGCAGCGGGAAGATCAGGACCACCACCATCATCACCAGCATCAAAGTCAGCGTCCGGCTCTGGATCGGGGTAAAAGGCTCCGGTTTTTGGAAGGTCACACCCTGGCCGATATTCCGATTGGCTTTGATTCCATACCGGAACACCGTAATCAGGAGCAGGGAGAAAACAAGAGAAAGCAGGAAGATTTCCATTTCCATGTTGAATGAATCCATAGGTGCCTTGACTTTCAGGGCCTCATAAGCGGAATCGGAGAGACCGCGGAAAATCACCCCCAAGTTGGACGTAGGGAAATTCCCGCCGCACAGGGCTCCGCAGTTGATGGCCACAGCCCCGGTCAGTTTGTCCATTTTGGATTCATCACAGATCAACATGGTGATGGGCGCCAGGAAAGCCAGTACAGTAAAATACGTCGCTCCCATCACCGAAAGGATCACCGCCACTCCAAAAAGAGCGTAGGGCAGCAGACCCGGAAATTTCCGGCAGGAATACAGCAGGGATCCGGACATCTTTTCCAGGGTCCCGTTAATGGCAGCCACATTGTAGAACAGCGAAACGGATAAAATCACAAACATGGTACTGACAGGCCAAAAACCGATGATGGCCTTCGGTTTCAGCCCCATCACCAGGCACCCGATCAGATAGGCAAAGACGATACAGAACAGGCCGGTGTTCAGGCCGGTCTTATAACCCAGATAAATGGCGATGGCAATGGATAGGATAATGACGGCACTCAGCATATGTGTTCCTCCTCCGGATCAGGCTTCAGTCCTTGGCTGCGCCCACAGGTTCCTCTTTGATGCCCAGCAGACGGTAGGGAATGGTCTTGGTCATGTAATAGACCTGTTCTTCCGGGATCCCGTATTCCACCAGGTAATGCATGTATTCATAGATTTCCGTTTCCCAATCCGGGTTTTCCGTCTGGCCTCCGTCCGTATCCACCATCACATGCTGGTACCCCACGGCCTGGATCAATTCGGCATTTTCCCGCAGATTCAGATGGTACTTCTTCCCTTTCCCCATATTTTGGGCATAGCACCGTTCCAGGATCACATCATAATCTTTCACCAGCCGGAGCTGATCTTCCAGGGTATAGCCGCAGACCCACCATTCCGGATGGGTGATCACGATTTTTCCCACGCCGGCTTTCCGGGCAGCTTCCACCACCACAAAAGCTTCTTCCGGAGAAACATGGGCCGTTGCCAGCACCGCATCATAGTCTTTGACCAGACGGAATACGGCTTCCAGTTCCGGGATCACTTTCCCGTCTCGGATCAGCTGGATTCCATCAGCGGGATCTTTCCCCATTTTTTCCAGATGCCGCCGGGCCGACTGGGTGGGCAACCAGATGACCTTGGCTCCCAGTTTCAATCCCTTTTCCACAGCCTCCGGATTCACGCCCCCGATGACTTTGTTCATCACCACGCCGCCATACATGGTGAACGGAGTGTTTTCTCCATAGACTTTTTTCACATAGGCATTGGCAATGGCCGCCCGATTGACCGTAAAGCCCAGATGGGATTTGATGACAATGGCACGGGCCCCCACCCTGACAGCCGCATCAGCCAGCTCTAGATCGTTGTAGGCCCGCAGCCGCAGGTCCGGATTGGTGTGGACGTGCATATCGCAAATTCCCTGCAAAGATACTCTGCTCATATTCTTCTCTCCTTGTTTCACAAGTATTCTGAATAGCCTTGCTTTTAGTGTAGCTTGTGCAAGGCTATTGCAGAACGGGAGAATATGCTATATGATGTATCGGAAAAACCGATATCCAAGGAGGTTTCTATGGATCTGCGCGAACTGCATTACCTGATTGCCATTGCCGAAGAAAAAAGCATTTCCCGGGCGGCAGAACGGCTGTATATGGCCCAGTCCAGCCTTTCTCAATTTTTAAGTGTGACAGAGGCCCATCTGGGCTATCGCCTGTTCATCCGGACCGCCAGCGGTGTCCGTCCCACGGACCAAGGCAAACGGCTGATCCAGTTTGCCCGGGATACCCTGACGGAATTCCACAGAGCCAAAGATGAAATGCAGGACATCAGTGAACTGAAAGGAGGCAAGGTGATCCTGGGGATCAGTTCTTTCCGGGGATCCTTCCTGCTGCCCCCGGTCCTCCAGACCTTCCGGACCCTCTATCCGGGCATCCACGTCCAAATCGTAGAAGAAAATTCCCTGGATCTGGAACAGATGCTGCTGACCGGAGAAATCGACCTGGCCCTCCTGGTTATGCCGGAAAAGCACAGCCGCATCCAGACCCGTTTCCTGATGAACGATGAAATCTGCCTGATCACCCATCCCAGCCACCCAGTGATGGAGCTGGTGCACCAGGGCCAGGACGGGCAGCATCCCTCCCAGCTTTCCCAATACATCGATATCGAAGAAGCCGCCCAGTTCGAATTCCTGCTCAGCGGCTACGACACCATCCTGGGACGGGAAGCCCGCAGGATTTTCCTGCGCCATGGGATCAACCCTACCGCCTACAATGAAAATCTTTCTGCCCTGTTCGCCGCTTCCCTGGGAGCCAACGGCCTTGGCCTAGCCTTTACCTATGCCAGTTCCCGCCAGTATTTCCACAAAGCCCAGCTGCTTTCCTTGGGCAAAGACGGCACCTCCATCGCCCTGGGCACCGCCATGGCCCCGGGCCGCTACCATTCCAAAGCCACCCAGGCCCTGGATCAGGTGATTTTCGAGACACTGGGGAGATGAGAGACAATCCATAAAAAATAAATTTCGTACCAAAAATATTGCAGAATCAATATTTTTGGTACGAAATTTATTTTATGTACAGCCTATTTCCCTTGAAAAATATTGTTTTATGAGATATGATGGACAGGAAAGGAGGTTCCATCCATGCTGAAACGAAAAATCAATCAACAACTGGCAGCCTGGAAAAAGCGACCGAATCACCAGCCTCTCATCATCAAGGGAGTCCGGCAATGCGGAAAGACCGCTTCTGTACTGGATTTTGCCCATTCCCACTATGCCCATACTGTTTATCTTAATTTTTTCGAAAATCCTCAATATGCCAAAATATTCCAGAACAGCCTGTCCGTGGATACCCTGACCATGCTCATGTCCGTCCAGCTCCCAGACGCGGTCTTCGAACCGGGCAGCACCGTTATCATCTTGGACGAAATCCAGGAATGTCCAGAAGCCCGGACGGCTTTGAAGTTTTTTAGCCTGGACGGGCGTTATGATGTAATCGCCACAGGGTCTCTGCTGGGCGTCAGCGGCTATGGAACCCCCAAATCCATCCCAGTGGGCTATGAACAGCTCATGATCATGTATCCCATGGATTTCGAAGAATTCCTTTGGGCCCAAGGCATCAAGGCGGAAGTCATTGGTTTTCTCCGCACCTGCCTAGAAAAAGAACAGCCCGTTCCTTCAGCCCTCCATGAAAAAATGAGGGAACTGTTAAAGCTGTATACGATTGTGGGCGGGATGCCAGCTGTCGTCCAAAGCTTTGTAGAACGGCACAATCTTCAAGAAGTCCTTCTGCTCCAACGAAATATCATCCATTCTTATGAAGATGACATGGTCAAGTATGCAGAGAATCGGGATAAAGGCCGCATCCGTCAGTGCTTTGCTTCTATTCCCCGGCAGCTGGCCAAAGAAAATAAGAAATTCCAATATTCTGTAGTAGAGTCCCGGGGCAATGCCCAAAAATTCAGCAGTTCCCTCCAATGGATCGAAGATGCCGGCATCATCTGCCGGTGTTACAATCTGTCTCTGCCAGATTTGCCCCTGGAAGGGTATGCGGTGGACAACATATTCAAAGTCTATATGGCAGACACAGGACTTTTCGTCAGCATGCTGGAAGACGGCACCCAGTCAGATATCCTGCACGGGAATATGTTGGGATACAAAGGTGCCATTTATGAAAATCTAGCCGCTGATTTTTTCCACAAAATGGGACGAAAGCTGTACTATTTCCATAAGGATTCCGGGCTGGAGATTGATTTTGTCATCCGTTTAAAAGGAAAAGCCACTCTGGTAGAAGTAAAAGCCACCAACGGGTACGCCAAGAGCCTGAAAACCATCCTGTCTCAGCCAGAACGGTATCCAGTAAACCAGGGAATCAAACTAGCCGACACCCAGCTGAACCGCCAGGGAAAAATCCTGAACCTGCCGTTCTATATGGGATTCCTGCTGACGGAAGTATAAAAAGGGACTGCTGCACGTACAGAAATTATACGTATAACACCCCTTACCCATTTTTTATGTTTAAATCATACAGCTCTCTTCCAAAGGTGGAAAGTCTTTCATCGAATATACGCCACAACCTGAAGCATCACCTACATATAAACACATATTTCGCATTGTATGACTGGTTTTTGCCCATGCCGACTGAGTCGCATACGTTGTTAAATCACATCCCGTATCTGCATTTGCCAATGCTACTGCCAGATGCAGACAAATCCCACAGCCTATCTGAGTATCATACGTTGATGCTACAATGACTTTGGCACCCATACTGAAAGCAATTCCCGCAATGCTTAGGGCAGGATATAGCCCTCCGCACTTGCATAGTTTTATGGTAACCGCATCGGCAGCGGCAGTACTGAAACAGTGTACTGCATCCCCGACAGAATGGATTCCTTCATCAATGAGCATAGGAACGCCCGTTGCCAACCGTAGTGCTTTCAACTCTCCTACCCTGTCTGCCGGAAGAAATTGCTCATAAAATTCAAGTTTACAGTCTTTCACTCCTTGAATCAAAGAAAAAGCCTCCGAATAAGTATACCCTCCATTGGCATCGATTCGGATTTTTACATCCATCCCTACAGCTGCTCTGACAGCCTTGATCCGTTCTATATCAGCTTCCACAATGCCACCAACTTTCATCTTAAGGCTGCAGCATCCCTGTGCTATATACTCTTGAGCCTGTTTTACAGCAGTGCCGGTATCTACAATGCTTATATGCCGATTCAAAGGTACGGAGTCCCGAACTTTTCCCCCTAACAGGACATAGAGGGGAATCCCCAGCCTTTTTGCCGTCAAGTCATACATTGCGCAGTCGACAGCTGCTTTAGCAGCCTCATTCCCAGGAATGGTATAATCCATGACTTTATGGGCCATAGATAACGCATCCCTTTCCAATCCCAGGATTACCGGGAGTAAAATTTCCCGCAGGACCAGCTCAGTCATATGGCTAGTTTCACCAGTGAACTTTTCCAACGGAGTTGCTTCTCCAAATCCCACGTTGCCAGCTTCATCTTCCAATCGCAAAAGGACATGTGCTTTTTCCTGTTTGGGTGTACCATAGCTGGTTGTCAAGACAACATGAGGTCGAACCAAATAATATACTTCCCCACGAATGATTTGGGGCATGGCGGCTCCCTCCTTTTGATAGGCGGCTATATTGCTTTTCCAAAGAACACTGAAAAACTTCCACAGTTTCAACTCATAAAGTAAAACCTACGCCTCCAGGACCGAGAGGCAACCCCAACGCGTTCCAAATAAGCAAGAGAATGATCCATGTAACAAAAAAGGTAAAGGACAACGGTAACGTACGAGAAAATATACTTCCCAAACCAGCATCAGCATCATAACGGCGGATCACTGCAAGATGCATACCGATAAAGGGCTGCAAAGGAGTGATAATGTTCGTACAAGAATCACCGATTCGGTACAAAACCTGCGCAGCCTCCGGCGTATAACCCAAATAGTACATAAAAGGTACAATAATGGGGGAAAGCAGCGCCCATTTACTAGAACTGCTGACCAAGAACAGATTTACAAAGCTGACGATTAAGATGACGGTAATGAATAGAGGGACCCCTGTAATGCCGTATTCCACACAAAACGATGCCAGTTCAATGGCTAGGACATTCGCAATTCCAGACCGCCCGAATGCAGCAATTGCATTGGAAATTGGAAACGCAATCACCAAAAATCCAATACAGTTTTTTAGACCATTTTCCATTCCCTTGACAAGCTGCGCCACATTTTTCATGGTCCCTGTGGTCCATCCAAAGACCAATCCAACAACAATAAAGTAAAGCATCATAAAAATCACAATCCCATCCAACAGGATTTGATTCAATATTCCTATCAGAAAAGCCCAATAAATCACAGTAGCCAGAAGGGCTCTATGGAGTCCTTTATTGACAAGTTCGGAAGGCAGAAATTCTTTCTCCGCATTTTTGATTTCAATAGAAGCCTGGCAGTAATCATATTTGGGATTCCACTGTCCATAACGTGGCATTAAAAATTTGTTGACGACTAGTGTAGCAACAACTGCGATAACAAGAGTCGATGCAAACATAAAATAATAGTTACAGGCAATAGATACAGAAGCATTGGGTTTAACCAGTTGATAAGCGGTGGTTGAAATCCCAGCTAGCAAAGCATCTGTTCCTGTCAGCGCTAAGTTTGCCGTAAATCCTGCCGTAACACCGGCAAAGCCTATACACAGCCCAAAAATAGGGTCTTTATGAGCCGCATGAAAAAGAGCTGCTCCCAATGCAGGGATAATAGCTGAAGCTGCTCCTGAAGCAATATTGCCGCAAATCCCCACGAACAACAGAATAAATACCAGCCATTTTTCAGGAACTACTGCTATTTTTTTCATGGCCTCATTTAAAAGACCGCTGCCTGTCGTAACACCCAACCCAATCATCATCACCAAGACTACACCCAAGGGAGAGAAACTGGTATAGTTCTTGACCATCGATTTTATCATCCAGGTTAAGTCCTTGCCATTAAGGAGGCCTTTGACCATCACCGTTTTTCCAGTAGAGGGATCCGTTGCCGAAACACCATTTAGCAGCTGGGACAAAATCAAGACAAAAAGCCAAACCAAGAAAAACAGGATAACTGGATTTGGTAATTTATTTCCCACCACTTCGATCAAACGAATGATTTTATCAAAAAAGTTTTCCTTTCCTTTTATTTCCTTAAATTTTCCATTATCCATTGTTATTCCCCCATCCACCTCAATACCCATAAGAAGTAAGGTTGGTACATTTACTTAAATTTTTATGCTCCTTGTTCTAAGACGCTCTCCAGCAATTCCAGAGCCTGATTCAAACTGTCATTGACATAATTGATTTTTTCTTCGATTTCTATAGTCAATTCATAGGATCGATCAGAATGCTCTTCTGTTTTCAGGAGTTCATCGATTTTCATAAGAGAAGGTACCTCCGGATAAGAAAGAGCGTCATCATTATGATAAAGATTCCCCGTGGTAAAATACAATGGGACTAATATACGCCCCATTTTTAATATGCGATTGTCTCCCATTTTCTCTATTTTACCAGGAGCAAAAGCCATCTTGCTTTTCCGGACAAGCTGAACTGCCTTTTGATGGATCTTGCTCAAATCCACTCTTTTTCCTGCTTTTTGCCGCCATTTATCTATCGCCGCAGCAATTGACTGTGCTGTCTCATCAAAATGCAGGGGCAATACCGGGGCTGTTAAAAAAGTCCAAATGTATTCTAAGAATATTTTCACATCTCGAAGATAATTCACTGGATCGATTACATCGATTGTGTCGAGCGGAGTGTGCCACCACCAGCCAAGATCTGCATTGCCTTTGTCCAAATACAAAGTCCCATCCGGACGCTTGTGGTATACTTGCTTTGAAAAGGAAGCAAAAGCGCTGCTGACACCGCAGGGCCAAAAACTTTGGTCAGCTACTCTTTGGCACCGAGTCCCTTTAAACTCAACACCTGTTTGCCGTTTAATGATTTCCTTGGCCAATGGTTTTGTTTCCGGCATGATGATGGAACGAGTGATATCGTTGGCATCCTTCCCGCCAATTGTATCTGCATTTACATTAACAATACAATTTCGATGCATTTCTTCCCAGTAATGGATAAAATACCAGGCAGATCCGGCATATCGTCCGTGAGAATGCCCTGAAAAATTAATGACTCTAAAATTATGTCTCAGTTGATCTTTATGTTTCGCAACAATGCGGGCCACTTCCAGCTGCGCAGCATTTACTGTTCCATTATCCGTTGCTCCATAGTACCAAGAATCCAAGTGCCCTGAAAAAACGACAAATTTTTCAGTAGGGATGCTTGCCTTAATTTCAGCAGTTAAGGAAGGTATTTTTCGCCAACCGTTATCCATTTTCACTTTGATTTTGATAGGAACTTCAGAACCATCTGCCCGCTTTTCCTGGACGGTCTGACGAATAATCTGAGAATAAGTTTCATTTACAGATACAACAGGAATCCGGGGCAGAAGCCTTTTTGAGCTTGTAGTTGGAGACCCCCATGCTCCTGACGGAATACATTCCCGAAGAGGGTCATCTTGCAAGGCAATGACCGCAAGTGCGCCTGCTTTTTCTGCTTTCGCAACTTTTTTATATATGGCTCGGCCATCAAAAGCGACAACTTTTCCTTGAATCTCAGAATCGGTTAATTTCTCCGAAGTTTCCATAAGAGTTTTGTCAAGATAAATCAAGGGGCCTTCTACGAACTTTCCATGGGTATCAGCAGACATCGAGTGCGCACGAGAAGGAATTTGCATTCCATCGAATTCAATTTCACTTTCCAGTGGCAAACTGATATAGGCGTCATGTTTTTCTAGCCGAACATTGTATCCGAGATTTTCCAACACTTTCTTTTGATATTGAAACGCTTTCCATTCGTCCTCGGAGCCTGACAATCGTTCCCAGTGGCTGATTCTTTTGACATGTTCCATCATCTTTGAAACTGAAATTTCGTCCAGGATTTCTTGTTCCATGATTTTTCCCTTCTGATTTACATGATTATTTTCCAAATTATAAGTTTTTATCATTCTTGATAGATTCAGTATAAAGTTGACTATGATATTACACAAATGGTATATTTTAATTATAAGCAATTAAAATAAGTAATAATATTATGAAAGCATCACCCTTCATTTTCTTGATTTACCACTTTGGACACCCTGCGTGGCAGAAAGGAGTTTCTATGAACTTAACCGACTGGCAGATTCTCCAATCACTATCTGAAACCCACAATATGACAAAATCCGCTCATCAACTCTTTCTCTCACAGCCCACCTTAACAAAACGCCTCAAAAACTTGGAAAAAGAATTTGGCCGCCCATTAATCATACGTCACGCCCAAGGCATTTCTTTTACAGCAGAAGGTAATTTTCTCGTCCAGAAAGCATCAGGAGTCTTGGCCAAATATGCCGAATTGAAGGATCATATCCAGCATATGTCACAAACGGATTTCACAGGAATCATCCCGGTTGCTGCAAATGCACCATTTGCACGTACATACTTGCCGCTGGCCATCGCCAAATTCCGCAAACAATATCCCCTGATTGATTTCGATATCCAGGTCGGATATACTTTAAACAATTACCGTCGTCTCTACCGCAATGAAATTCCATTAGGATTTATCCGAGAAGCTTTCAATTGGCCCTTTCAAAAACTGCTTGTTGCAGAAGAAAAGACCTATGTTATAGCAAACCATCCTTTTCGATTGCAAGATTTGGAAAGCATTCCGGAGATTCAATCTCGTTTCAGTGCGAGCCTGACGGCGTCTATTGAAAAATGGTGGCACACTTATTTTTACGGTCCCGCTAATACCACAATTCGTTGTGAAGATTCCAGCATTGCCATCGAATTTGTACGCCAGGGTTTGGGCTATACAATCGTTCCCGGCATCCAATTGTTAGGAAGAGAAAAAGAATTCTATCGTCTGCCTTTGCGCTCTCCAGACGGTCATTATTTTCTGAGGCGGACCTGGCTTTATTACAAGAATTTAAGTTTGGAAAATATCCTCTATAGGTCCTTTATACACTTTTTAGAAACCCTTACTGTGCCTGACGGTTCGCAACCAGATCTTGATGCTCCTGCTAACGATTTTGAAACAGCTTATATTTGAGAATCCAAGAGAGAACCTTGTTCAAATGCGAAATATAAGAGAAAAGTGGCTTCAACAGAGAGTTCTCGTGATGAGGATATCGCCAAATTTGCTGAAAAAACAGGGCTGCAGAAGATATCGGCTTTTTCTTGCCGATATCTTCTGCAGCCCTGTTACCTATTTGGATCTATAAGAAATATTAAGTTCTTGTGGACACTCCTGTTCACAAGACTCCTTATCTTTCAATAGAATAGATATATCTAAGCTGCATTTCACCTCAACCACCACGAAGAATTGAAAGGGAATAGATATATTTTTTCCATTTTATCGAAAAAAGCTTCCATTTGAGAAGAGGGTTCCATAATAGAATTTGAAGAATTGGAATCCAGCCTCCTTTATGTAGAATTCACTTCTACAGTTTCTCATTGCTACCAATCATACTGCGAACGCACCGGTAATCTGATTTCTAGCAATGATATCTTCCAAACAGAGTAGTGTGATTTCAATGCACCCCCAGTCGAAAGTCTGAACTCGGAAAGCCTCAAGTCAGGATCCGCCTGTCTGGCTCATTAAACAGATATTTCTTCTCCAGATACCGGAGGAAAGGACGGGCATCCAGCCCCTTGCCCGTCAGCCGCTGGAGCATTTCCGTCCCCGTAAACATACATCCGTACTGACGGATATGGCCATCCAGCCATTGGTTCAGCCGGACAAAATTCCCCTGGCTCAGATCTTTTTCATAATCAGGGAGATCTTGCTGCAGCCGTTCCAAGATCTGTCCATCATAGATATTCCCCAGGGCATAGCTCTGGAAATACCCGATATAATCTCCGGCCCAATGCATATCCTGGAGGATCCCTTCCGTGTCATTGGCCGGCTCCACGCCCAGCCATGTCCGATATCCTTCATTCCAGGCATCCCGCAGTTCTTCTGCTTTGATCTTTCCCGCAAAGACATCCCGTTCCAGCTCGAACCGCAGGATGGCGTGCAGGCTGTAGGTCACTTCATCTGCAGAAATCCGCCGGGGAGAAGGTTTGACCCGATTGACAGCCCGATAGAAAGTTTCTTCTGCGACTTCCTTGTAGCGGGGAAATACCTGCTGCAGCAGGGGATAATAATGCTCCCAGTAGCCCCGGCTCCGGGCCACCATATTTTCATTCAAACGGGACATGGCTTCATGGAAGCCTCCCTCGATGCCTCCCCACAGGTCCGCCTCATTCACTTCTGCATTGCCCCCTGTGGCATACATGGCATGGCCGGCTTCATGCATACAGGTAAAGATCAGCGCAATGCTTCCATTCCGATACGTGGAAATACGGGAATCCCGAGGCCCCAGAAAAGAAGTGAACCCATGGACCACTTGATCATTGAAATGGCCCTTTTGCGGATCGTACCCGCTCTCATAAGCCAGCTGATGGGCAAAAGCTTCCATCCGGTCTGGGTCCTCCTGCTGCTCCAAGAAATCATCCGCCGGGCTATTTTGCGCATCCAACGGAAGCTTTTCCAGCAGCTGACGGATTCCCTGCTTCAATACCGTGAACTGTCCACTGACTTCCCGGCAGTCCAATCCTTCATCCGTCATCCCCACCAAGGTATCAAACGCAGACTGTCCCGGTTCGATTTTTTCTGCAATCTGCTTTTTCAATTGGAAAGCCTGTTCCAGCCAAGGTCTGAAAATATGGTAATCCTGCTGCTTCCTGGCTTCTTGCCATTTCTGCATCAAAGTCACTCGTAACAGGTTGTACTGTTCCAGGACTTTTCGGGGCATCCGCACCGCATTACGGTACCGGAACAGAAACAGGCGGACCAAGCCTCTTTCCAGATCAGAATCAATGGTCTGCCAATCCCCTCCCGAAAAATAAGCAAAAGCTTCTGCGGCCCCAGGAGATGCAAACAGGGCATTTTTCTGATCAGCGACAAACGAGCCCACCTGCTGCCGATAGGCAGCACCTTCCGGCGGAAGCGCAGACCACTGATCCAGTTCGAACAGGGATTCAATGGATTTGTAACAGCGGAACGCATGATGCAGCTCTTTCACCACAGCAAGCTGTTCCTGATATCCCATGATGGCTCCTCCTCTCAGTGCAGGAAGACGCCGGCTCCCGGTCCCAACGGAAGATTGAACGCCATCCATACACAGACTTGTACGATCCAGACCAGCAGGAAAGCAATGGAGTACGGAAGCATCAGGGAGATGATGGTTCCGATCCCGGTTTCTTTATTGTATTTCTGGGCCATCCCAATGACGATGGGCAGATAGGGATAGATCGGGGTAATGGGATTGGAACAGGAATCCCCGATACGGTACACCACCTGGGCAAAGGCCGGAGAATATCCCAGCAGCATGAACATGGGCACAAAAATGGGAGCAAAGATATACCATTTGGCCGAACCGCTGGTCATGACGAAATTCACCAGGGTGGTCAGCAGGATCATACCAAGGACCAGCGGGATCCCTGTAAATCCAGCATTTTTCAGGGCATCGGCTGCATTGACAGCAATGACCATACCCAGATTGGTATACCCAAACATGGCGATGAATTGGGCAATGACAAAGACAAGGACAATATACCCCGTCAAGGAGCGCAGGGAATCAGCCATCATGACCGGAACCTGGTTCATGTCCTGGATGGTCCCCACCGTTTTTCCGTAAACAATGCCGGCCAGGACAAAATACAGGATCAGGATCGGTACCAGTCCGTTGATGAAGGGAGAATTGATGATGCTGCCCTCTTTCCCGCGCAGCAGGCCGTTTTCCGGCACCAGGCACAGCAGCAGCAGGAACAGGAAAAAGAGGGTGAACAAGCCGGTCTTCCGCAGGCCTTTTCTTTCAATATCGGTGATCTGCCGTTCTTCCGCTTTTTCCGTTCCCTGATACACACCCAGCCGAGGCGTGATGATCCTGTCATTGACAAAGACGCCCACTGCCGTCAGCGTGAAACAAGAAACAAACATGAAATACCAGTTGATGGCAGGAGTCAGAGTGACAGAAGGATCGATCAATTGGGCCGCCTGCTCTGTGACCCCATACAGCAGCGCATCCGTCCCCGTCAGGATCACAGCCGCTGTAAATCCCGCATTGGTAGCCGCATAGCCTGCGATCAGCCCTGCCAAAGGATTTTTCCCCACTGCCTGGAACGCGGCCGCCGCCAGGGCTGGCACAACGATAATGGAAGCTTCGGAAGCAATGCTGCCGTTGATCCCCAAAAATAGGACCGTTGCGCTCAACGCCCACAAGGGAACCCCCAGGATGGCTTTTCTCATGAACGTGGTCAGGAGTCCGGCCCCCTCTGCCAGGCCAATGGCCATCTGCATCGCCAGCACAAGCCCTAGAGGGGCAAAATTAGAAAAGTTCTTCAGCATATTCTGGAGCAGCCAGACCAGACCGTCCCGGCTGATGATGCTGCGGACAGCGACAATTTTGCCGTTGGTCGGATTGGTGACCTGGACCCCCATCCCAGCCAGGACGGCTGACAGGACCATCAAAGCTCCTGTGATGTACAGAAAAAGGATGAACGGATGAGGTAATGCATTCCCGATTCGCTCAATGGTCCCCAAAAACCCCTTCATTTTTGGTGCTGCAGCATTTTCAGCCATATTCTTCCCTGCCGCTTTCATAAACATCCCTTCTTCACTCGATTTTTAAATATGACCGCGGTCATATTTATACATTGATTATAGTGCAGGGGACTCCCTGTGTCAATTTCCTAGATAAGGCAGTTTGAAAAAGTCATTTTTGAAAACCTTGCAGCAATGCGTCTGTAAAATCCTTTGTCTCTTTCCGCAAATCGAAATTCCCATTTTCCATGGTCCATTCATAAAATACCCCTCTGATGGCACGGATCAGCCAGATGGTCATTGTGTGAGCGGTCCACTTGCGGCAAAAGATCTTTTGTTCCTGCCCCTGTTCAAAAAAATGCTTGAAAAGCTGATAAAGCGGACGATGGTAATCCATTTCTCCCTGCTCTGCCGGATTTTTATGCAGCTGTTGAATATATAAAACCCGTATCAGATCCACTCCGATGGTTTCACAGGTGAATCTGCAGGATTCCCCAATCAAGTTCTGGATCGCTGTCAGCGGCGAACAAGGATACGGAAGCCGGGCTGCCGTTTCTTCATACGTATCGTCATAGTAATGGAGCATTTCTGTAACCACGGCTGCTTTAGAGGGGAAATGGATATAGAAAGTCCCTTTGGCCGTCCCTGCTTCCCGGGCGATTTCACTGATGGAAACATTCTCGTACCCTTTTTCGCGGAAAAGCCGGAGAGCCGTTGTATAAAGCTCCTTTTTGGTCTTATCCCCTTTCGTCTCTCTGTGCTTTCCTTTTGCCTGCTCTTCGATTTGACGCGACATAACGGCCTCCTGTTTCCTTATATTCTTTCTATTAGTATAACAGATAGAAAATGGTGCTGGGAACTGCCTGGCTGGCCCGAAAAAAAAAAGCAGGGCTGCAGGACATCGGTTTTGCTTGCCGATATCTTCTGCAGCCCTCTTGCATAGGGAACGCTGTACGGTCTTTTTCTCAGTGCACAAACAGGACGGACAGGATGTATACCACAATGATGGTGGTAATCCCCATGACTCCGGTCATACCGGTCTGGCATTTATAAGCCTGGGAAGTACTCATATCTGAGAACTGGGAGACCACCCAGAAATAGGAATCATTGGCGTGGGAAACAGTCATGGAACCGGCCCCGATGGCCATGATGATCAGCACCCGTCCCAGAGGAGAGGTGAAGCCCATGGCCCCCAGCATAGGAGCCACCATGGCGGATGTGGTGATCATGGCCACTGTGGAGGCCCCCATAGCGCATTTCAGCAGTGCCGCGATGATAAAGGGCAGGAACACCCCCACCCCCATGCCCATCAAAGAAGAGCTGATGACATCGGCAATGGGGAGCTTCTGGATGATGGCCCCAAAGGACCCGCCGGCCCCAGTAATGGCCAGGATCCCTGCAGAACTGGTGACCCCTTCCGTCACCCAGTCCAGCACATTTTTCTGTTCACTGCCGGGGATCAGGGTCATGGCCAGGAACACCCCTAGGATCAGGGCGATCACCGGATTCCCGATGAAGGAGAAGAAATATTTCACTGCCCCATTCCCAAAAGGAGCAGAAGGGAAATCCCCGATGGATTTGATGGCAATCAGCAGGATGGGAACCAGGATGGGAGAGAAACTGTGGAGAGCCCCCGGCAGTTTTCCGTATTTTTCCACCAGTTCTTCCACTGTGAATTCTGGATTGGCCGGAATATCGATCTTGGAAGAAATGTATTTGGCATAGAGATAGGCTGCCAAGGTAGCCGGGATGGAAATCACCAACCCCACCAGGATGGTCAGCCCCAGATCCGCATCCAGGGTCCCGGCCATGGCAATGGGGCCAGGGGTCGGTGGAACCAGGCAGTGGGTGGCATAAAGGCCTCCGGAAAGGGCCGTAGCCATGACCGCCAGGGAAATATTGGACCGAGCTGCCAAAGCCCGGGAAATAGGGCTCAGGATGACAAATCCAGAATCACAGAAAACCGGGATCCCGGTCACATACCCGGTAATGGCCATGGTCAGCACACTGCGGCTTTTCCCCACCAGTCCCAGGATGGTATTGGCCATGGTCAGAGCCGCACCGGTCTTTTCCAGGATGGTCCCGATGATGGTCCCGCAGAGGATGACGATACCGATATTCCCCATGATGCTGCCGAACCCATTTTTGATGATGACAATGACCTTTTCCGATGGGATCCCGCAGACCAGCCCTACCAGGACAGAAATCACCGTCATCACCAGGAACGGATGCATATTGAATTTCTGGATGGCAATGATCATCAGCAGCACAGCAACGAAAATCACCAGAAAATAGAACATGATACTCCTCCTTACTTTTTCCCCTTGTTCTCTGCCAGCAGCAGACGGATCACAAATTCTCTGGCAAACCCTGAAGTATTCTCCAGGCCCAGTCCTTCATACAGTCGGAGGAGCCGATACTGCAGGGTGTTCTTGTGGATGGCAAGTCTGTCCGCCGCTTTCTGGAGAGCTCCTTCTTCCTCATAATAAGCCCGCGCCGTATCCAGCAGCATCCGTACCTGGTCAGGAGAGACTTCCTGCTCCAGTTGATGGAGTTTCCGTCGGGCCAGGGCACCACCCCCATGGTTTTCCATCCGGGCCAAGAGATAACAAACGGCATCTTGGGGATTTTCTGCAGAAGCAACAGCTCCTTCCCCCTCCTCCAGAAGGAGCTCCACTTCCCTTCCCGCTTCCGGCAGTTCTTCCAAGGTTCCGCAGCAATGGCTGGCCGCCAGCTTCAGAAAAGATTTCCGTTCTGCCTGATCCAGGAGTTTTCCCAAGAGACCCTCTCGGATTTCTCCTACATTCCGGAGCCGTTCCCTTTCCCCTTTTTCCAGAGAATGGAGCACCAGCAGGATCTGGCCCGGCATCCCGAAAAGATTTCCTCGGCGGAGCAGCCGGTCCGTTTCCCACCAACTGTCCATCTGTTCTGCCAAGTCCTGGAGCGTTTCCGTGTCCTGCTGCGCTCCGATCCCCAGCAGTATAAAAGGCGGCTGCAGCTGCAGTCCCAGCGCCCGGCAGAGGCTCCGGGCCTCATCATTTTCTTCCCGGATCCCGGAAAGCAGCATCTGCAGCAAACGGGTGCGGTTTTTCTGGCGGGATTTCTTTTCCCGGTACTGCCTCTGCTGCCGGAAGAACTGGGTCACATAAACCCCCAGCAGATTCGCCGCATCCCGGATTTCTTTTTCTTCTCCGTAAAGTCCCACCACCCCGATGACCTGTCCGTTATCCAGTATGGGCAGATTGGCGCCTTCTTTGGCCCCAGGATATCGGCTCACATTCTGCGCATCGATGATCACCGGTTTTCCGGTTTCCGCCGCCAGCCGGGCTCCATGATGATAGGTCCCGATCCGTTCCTTTTCTGTAGAAGCCAAGATGGTCCCATCCGCCGCCATGATGTTGATGGTCCGCCCACTGACCAGAGGAGATGTCGCTTCTACAAAAGCCTGGGCCAGAGCTGCAAATTCCGTCTGTTTCAAGTGGTTCATAGTCTTCCTTTCATTCCAGGAATAAGGTATCTCCAGCCCCGAGATACATGGCATGGAGATCCGGTTCTTTCCTGACCCGTTCCCGGAAGGTTTCCCCTGTACAGTGGTTGAAGCCGATCAATTTCATCCCGAACTTCTTCATCTGCACCAGGGTTTCCCCGATCCGCGCTTCGGAAGCTTCCATCAAGTGGGTACCGCCGGCCACCCCGATGATGGGCTGTCGGTATTGTTCCTGTACAGAAGACAGGATGTTCAAGATTCCCGGATGGGAACAGCCCACCAACACGAACAGCCCTTCCTTCAGCTGATGGACCAAACAGATCTCATCGTCGAAGAAATCCGGTTTCCATTCCTCACCTTGACGCAGCCGGAACCGCTCCGGAATGGTTTCGAAGGAATGGCTCCGCCGGAATCCTGTCATCACGGAAACGGAAGGTGACAGCGGAAGCACTCCGCTGCACTCTTTGTGGAGGATACCCTTCTCTTCCAGGAAATTTTCGTCGAAACCAACCCCCAGATAGGTGGCCCGGATGTCTTCCACCGCATATTTTTCTGTAAAATATCCCTTCCCGGTCACAAAAGGCGCCCGGACCCCCGCTTCCACAAAAGCCGGGTATCCTCCCCCATGGTCATAGTGCCCATGACTGCCCACAGCAAACTGGATGTTTTCCAGAGGCACATCCAGCTTCCGGGCATTTTCCACTGTGTCCGGGCCCGGTCCAAAATCGAACAGGACCTTTGCATCCGGGAACTGGGCATAGAAAGACAGGCCGTGTTCATGCTTCAGGCCAAGATTCTCTCCAGCGCAGTTGTCCATCAGCGTAACCAGTTTCATCGCCTCACCCCATTCTTCAACAAATGTCAATGAATAGACAAATAATTCTAACTTCATTATAGCAAACCCCGTTATTTTTTCATTGGTCTGGAGACTAAAATTCCAAGCTGATTTTTGGCATCAGCCAAATCCAAAATCGTATGTTAATTTCTTTAGGCTAAGAAATCGTTACACTACAGTCATATGAATCTGGTGAATTGCCACTCTTCTCAGTTTGGTATTGCTGCTACTTTTCATGGCTTTCGGCACCGGCTATAATAAAATCAGTTGTAAAAAAAGGAGGGCCCGTTATGGAACATAAAAAAGAAGCTGCAGAGAAACTTTCTTATAAGGATATTGCTTATGAACGAATCAAAGATGCCATTTTATTCAACCGATTCCGAATTGGAGCCATCTATTCTCAGGAAAGTATCTGCCGAGAACTGGATATCAGCAAAACACCACTTCGGGAAGCTCTGTTGGAACTCCAGACTGATGGCTATGTGACTTTTTGCCGGGGCAGAGGGGTGTTGATTCAGCCAGTATCCTATGAAAAAGCCCATGATATCCTGGAAGCCAGGATAACCATGGAACCCATCTGCGCCCAATTGGCAGCCCAACGAGCCAGCGAAACAGACCTGCAGAAAATGAACAGTCTGCTGACATCTCTCCAAGAAGGTCTTCCATCGGAAGACGGACAACGGCTGTACCGAATCGACCACAGCTTCCACCGGGCTATGATCCAAGCTGCCCACAACAAAATCTTTTACCGTTTCCTGGATGTGGTACTGGATCATTATCTCCGTTTTGAAGTAAAGAGTGTCTATAACAATTCTATTGATGCTCGAAAAGTGTACGCTGAACATCAAAGAGTATACGAGGCCATTGTCAAAAAAGATGAAAAGAAAGCCTACAAGGCCATGGAAACCCATTTAAAAAATTCTTTTGCCCGGACCTTACCTGAATATTGGAAAGAGTAATATATTACTTAAGTAAAATTAATATGATAAATAGCATTGAAATCCAGAAAAAAATCAGATATACTGAAAGAAACAAAGAGATAATGCGTTTGAAATCATCCTTTTAAAGCAATAGAAATATATTTCTTTAATGAGATTTAGGGCATATATCAACATATTTCCTGTATCCGGCTGTTTCAGTCTGTCACAAGGCAGGCTGCTGCAATCATATTTTTCAAGGGAGGGATTATTATGTTGGTGGCAATCTGGGTCATTACCTTTTGCCTGATTATTGGTATCGGCGTGTATGCTGGTTCCAGCATCAAGGCGGCCAGTCAGTGGTCAGGGGGAGACCGTACTTTGGGAGCCTGGTCTCTGGGATGTGTTTTTGCAGCCTGGCAGATTGGCGGCATGGCAATCGTAGGAGCTGCTCAAAATGGATACAATCTGGGCATTTCAGGTGCCTGGTATTCCATTGCGGGCAGTTTTTATTTTATCTTCCTTGCTTTTTTTGCCAAGATGATCCGGGAAAATCTGCCCAGCGAATCAGTACCGGAATATCTGCAGCTGAAATTTGGACAGAAAACGGCCCGGCTGTATTCTTACGCCTGGATTATTTACGGGTTCCTGTACATTCCCATCCAGCTGAAGACGGTTTCCAGTATTGTGCAGATTGTACTGCCAGGATTGAGCATCAGCTGGGCCATGCTGATTGGAGTAACCATTGCGGTAGTCTATACCAGCTTTTCCGGTATGCGGGGTGCATCCGCTGTTGGCCGGGTGGTCTGCATCGGGACCTATATCCTGCTGATGGCTTTTGTCTTCACCACGCTTCCCAAATTCGGGAACTACAGTGGATTGCTGGCCAAGCTGCCTACCCAGTATGCCTCTTGGCACAATATGCCTACCCATCGGATCATTGCCTGGATCGTAGGCGGGTGCATCAGTACAGCAGTGATGCAGTCGGTTCTGCAACCTCTGCTGTCGGCCAAATCTCCAGAAGCGGCCCGGACCGGGTCCATCCTGGGGTATGTAATTGCTGCTCCTATCTGCATCCTGACAGCTCTTTGCGGTATGTTCTCTAAAGCTTCTGGAGCTGATCTGGGGAACGGGACCACGGCTTTTGCCTATGCCATCAAAGCTTTCAGCAGTCCGCTGTTTGCGGGCGTGGTCTTTGCTTTTGCTACCATGATTATCGCGGCTACTATGGCTACCATGATGTTGGCCACCGGTACCATCATCACCAATGTGTACAAGACAGAAATCAATCCCAAGGCAGATGATGCCCAAGTTCTGAAGATTTCCAAGTGGATCACCTTCATCTTTGCGTATCTGACTCTGCTTCCAGCCAACCTGATTCCCAGCAACGCTCTGACCAACCTGTTCCTGACTCTGCAGCATGTGGCTGCGGCACCAGTAAGCTTTTCCATCCTGGCCGGAATCATGTGGAAGAAGATTACTCCTCAGGGAGCCTTCTGGAGCATGCTCTGCGGAATGGTCGTGGGGGTCGCCTGGATGCTCCTGAAACTGACGGATATGTTGGAAGCAGTATACCCTGTGGTAATCGTAACTTATTCTGTAGGGATCATCGTATCCTTGATGACCGGAAAGAAGGAAGCAGTATGACCCAGACAAAAAAAGGAATCTATATGTGGCCCGCTTATTGGAGCCGGCCGGTAGCTCATGGATCCCGCGGTGCCATCAGCAGCAATAGTGTCTATGCTACCCGAGCGGGATTGGAAATCTTGAAACACGGCGGCAATGCCTTTGATGCGGCAGTGGCAGTTTCCCTGGCTCTGTCTGTAGTAGAACCTCATCATTCTGGTTTGGGAGGCGGATGCTTTTCCCTGTTGTATGTGGCCAGAGAAAACAGGTTCATAGCTCTGGACGGCCGAGGCATCGCTCCCAAAGCAGCCGGTCCGAATCTCTTTATTAAAGATGGAGAAGTCCAGGATGAATGGAAGGATCTGGGAGGACAATCGGTAACCGTTCCCGGTCTGTTGCGGACACTGGAAGAAGTGTTGGAAAAATATGGAACTCTGACCTGGAAGGAAGTGACAGCACCAGCCATCCGCCTGGCAGAAGAAGGGTTCGGCACAGGGTATACGGAATCTTTGACCATGGAGGATGATTCCGTCCGTCGGAAACGGAGACTTTCAGCTGCCTTCCGGAAATTGTATCTGAAACCGGACGGCAGCCAATACCGTTTTGGGGAAAAACAGACCAATCCGGAAATCGGAAAACTGTTGGAACAGTTGGCAGAAAAAGGGGCTGATGCTTTTTATACCGGAAAGACCGCCCGGCAGATGGTGGATCTGATCAATGCAAGGGGCGGCTGTTTTGTCCTGGAAGATTTTACGGAATACCGGCCCAAATACCGCCATGTCCTTCACACTTCCTATCACGGGACAGATGTGGTGTCCTTTGGCCCGCCAAGCGGGGGCTGTGCTGTCCTGGAAATGCTGAATATCCTGGAAACCCGAGATGTAAGAAAAACGGGACAGAATACGGCTGCCACAATCCATGCCCTGGCAGAAGCCATGAAATTGGGATTTGCTGACCGAAGCCAGGCACTGGGAGATCCAGACTTTGTCCAAGTGGATACGGACCGCCTAGTGAGCAAGAAGTTTGCCGAGGAACGGGCGGCACTCATGACGGAAGCTGCAGGAGAATTTGCAGCAGCAGAAAATATTGCCGCCAAAGACTATCCTGGGAATACGTCCCATTTCGTAGTCATGGACAAGGAGGGAAATGCCTTTTCCCAGACTCAGACCGTCCGTGACTGGTTCGGCTGCGGTATTGTGGTGGATGGATTAGGCTTCGTCCTGAACAATGCCATGAGTGACTTTTCCGCAGAAGCCGGGGCTATTACCAGTCAGGGCCTGAGCTATGGCATGGCCAACAGTATTGCCGGCGGAAAGACACCTTTGTCCAGTATGGCGCCCACCATGGTGTGCCGGGATGGGAAGCCTTTCCTAGCCATTGGAGCTGCAGGAGGTCCTCGGATTATCACGGGCATTGTACAAGGAATTGTCAACGGAGTTGATTTTGGCCTGACACCAGAGCGGCTGGTGGGCCTTCCCTACATCCACTGCCAGACACAAAAACAGGGGCTGGAAGTGGAACTGGGAATTTCAGAGGATACTTTAAATCTGCTGCGGAAACGTGGTCATACCATTGTACAGGTTCCCAGGGATCAAGCCATGAGTACCATGCTCAACAGTGTCATGTGCCTAAATGGAGAGTATTACGCAGCTGGGACACAGCGAGTAGACGGCTGTGGTGGAGCTCTTCTGCCAGATGGCCATATAGTGTTGGAGGGAATAAGCCAGGAATAAGAAAACCGATCATTTTATAATAAGTATTGAGGCCTTGTGGACATTTCTGTTCACAAGGCCTCTTGTCTTACGATAGAAAGTGGGATCAATGCATCGGCGTTCCAATCTTCTCTTTTACCAATTCCATAAAACGTATCACATAAGGTGGATATACGACACTTTTATGGATGACCAAATCAATACTTAATTTTTCCCAAATATCTTTCAGCGAAAACACCCTCAATTGGACATTTGTTCCAGCAAGGCGATTGTTCTGATCCACATATCCCAACAACATACGGGGGCAGATCGCGGCGCACCGTCCCGCTGAACATATATCGATTTGGGTTTCGCTGTCGCTGATATTATACTGGACATTTAGCTGCACATGGTGTGAAGCAAGGTATTCCTGTATAACATGGCTGACTTTTCCTGTGGTGAAATTGGGCAACACAAAAGGGATCTCAGTAAAATCTCTCAAATCGGCAGTTCCCTTCATTGAATTGACTTGTTCGGCAGAAAAATACTGCTCCAAAAGGGTTTCCGGTATCACGAGCATGATTTCATCGTAAGCAATCGTATGGATTTCAAAATTATCATCAGGCGTAGTATTGACCCCGATAAAAAAGTCAATATTTCCCTGCCGCAACCGCTCTTCTAAGATTTGTGTATCTTCTTCATCGAAAGAAACATGGACAAGGGGAAATTCCTGTGAAAACTCTGGCAAGACCAGCGGCAGGATGATAGGAGCTCTGGAAGTACTGATTCCTACTGTAAAGTTCCCCATACTTCCTTTTGAATAAAAAGAGAGTGTCCTTTCCATATTCCTTTCCATAATTTTCATCTGCTGCAGACTGCTGCGCATAATTTCACCTTCTGCTGTAAGATGAAAATCTGGTTTTCTCTGAAAAAGACTGATCCCATATTTTTCTTCCAGCCGTCTGATATGATCACTGACCGCCTGCTGGGTAATAAAAAGCCGTCGGGCTGCCCGGGTAACGCTCATTTCTTCACACACTACCAAAAAAACTTCAAATCCTATTTTCATTAGATTCTCCCATCCATAAACTAAAGAAATGATACATCTTGTTTCCCATTATAGAGAAAAGCAGCCCATCTCACAAGGAAGAGCTGCTTTCTCACATTTTATTCCGTAATCCTTAAATTTTAAATCCCATCAGAACCGGAAGCCAAGTAATGATTCCAGGAATAAAGGCAAACACAAACAGGAGGGCAATTTCGACCATTAAAAAAGGTAAGGATCCTCGAACAATCTGTTTAAAGTTAAGGCCTGAAATTGAAATGGCTGTAAACAGATTATAGCCAAAAGGAGGGGTTACGAAGCCTACGACCAAGCAAATACAGAACAGCATGCCAAGATGGAGTGGGCTGCATCCCAGTTTGATGCCAACAGGGATCATAATGGGTGCCAGGATAAGAGTCGCCGCAATATTATCCATCAAACAGCCAACAATCAGCAGAATTACGACCAGTGCCAATAAGTAAATGGTACGGCTTCCTGCAACTATAGAAATAAAGGCCTGAGAAATCGTTACACCAATCTGGCTCTTGGAAACGACCCAGGAAAACAAAGATGCTGCCGCAATGATGAAATTCACCATTGTAGAAGTTTTTAGAGAGGAAATGAGGATTTTAGGAAGATCCTTGACTTTTAATTCTCCCAAAGCAAACCCTAAAATCAGTGCATAGACAATCCCGATAGCCGCAGATTCAGTCGGAGTAAAAATCCCGCCATAGATACCTCCCAAGATCAAAACAGGAAGTCCCAATGCGCCTAAGGCTTTCCAAAACATCTTCAAGCAATAAGCACCATCAAATTTTACAGTTCCGGCAAATTTTAAGACCTCTGGATTCCGGTATGCAAAAATAACATTTACAACGGAAAGTGCTGCAGCAATCACCAATCCAGGAATGATTCCAGCCACGAACATCGCAGGAATGGAAAGATTCATCGTTACCCCATAGACGATCATTGGAATGGAGGGAGGGATAATCGGCCCCAATGCCCCGGCAGAAGCAACCAGCCCAGCGCTCGTTTCTTTCGAGTAGCCTGCCTTGGTCATAGCAGGAAGCATAATTGATCCGATAGCAGCTACCGTTGCCGGTCCAGAACCCGTCAATGCCGCGAAAATTGCACAGCTAAATACCGTAACAACACCCAAGCCACCAGGCAGCCAGCCAAGCAGACTTTTCGCCCAGTCTGTCAACCGTCTAGAGATTCCGCCAAAGTCCATTAAATTTCCTACAAGAATAAATAGAGGTACGGCAAGCAAAGTAAAGGAATTCATTCCATAGACCATACGCTGTGCCAAAACTGCTACGTTCGTATCTGTGATTGCCAGATAGGCAACTCCGGAACTCATAATAGCAAAGGCAACAGGGACACCGATCAGCATCAGTCCAAAAAGGACAACAAATACTATACTCATATTCAATCTCCCCTTCTCTGTTACTTATTGTCATTCCAGAGCACAAGCATTTTCACCAAAGCCTGGATGATCAAAAGGACACCTCCAACAGCAACTGATGAGTTGATACACCACATGGGGACCGACATCGCTGTGCTCAAATTGGTTCGAGAAGCATAAGAAAGGTATGTGCCAGCATAGGTCATGAGTACCCCATCAATAAGGATTACTGCCTCAATGAACAGGTCTGCACTCTTCCGCAATCCTCCATGCAGTAAATCCAGGATAGCCGTTACCGTTGCATGGCCTCCATTTCCAATAAGCAAGGAAGCTCCAATCATATGCATCCAAATAAAAGCATACCGTGCCAGTTCTTCCGTCCAAGACAGAGAATGATTCAAGATAAATCTGCAGAATACCTGTAAGACACAGGCAAAGATAAGTACAACAAAACAAACAGCACCCACATAGCTTACAATCTTATTGATCCGATCCGATACTTTTACTAAATTTTCCATTGTGCTCTCCCCTTCCATAAAACTTACAGAAGGCCTACTTCTTTTTGCAGCTTCTGCACCCACTTGCTGCCGATATAAGATTCCATTTCTTCATAACAAGCCTTTGCGACCTGCCGGAAGCCTTCGCTGTCAACTTCTTTTTCTGGAATAATGGTCATTCCTTTGCTGCTTAAATCTTTTTCCATACGTGCTGCAGAATCATCATTATTTTTCCGAGCTGCTTTTGCCGCTTCAACTGCAGCTTCTTTTAAAATCTTTTGATCTTCCGGAGTCAGGCTGTTATAAACTTTTGTAGACACACAGACTGGGAGCGGAGAATAAAACAGATTCACATTATCGATATATTTGCAGATATCAGGAAATCCATTCGTATAAAGCACACTAAGAGGAGCATCACAGCCGTCTACAGCACCCTGCTGCAATGCTGTCAAAAGTTCTCCCCAAGCCATAGGCGTTGCATTTACTCCCAAAGAGTGATAAGCGGACAAATACGTCTTGGTTTCCATGCAGCGGATTTTCAGGCCAACCAAATCTTCTGGTTTCCGAATCGCCTTGTCCCGAGTGCATAGCTGCCGGAACCCTCCTTCTGAATAAGCAAGGCAGGTAACGCCCGTTTCTTTCATATTATCCATCAGTTCCTGTCCGAACTCGCCATCCAAAATTTCTCTAGCTTGCTTTACATTTTTGAAAATAAAGGGAAGGTCCAATGCTCCATTTGCACGGACATAGGAAGCTACGTAAGCATTTGTTAAAACAGCGGCGTCACAAGTCCCGATTTGCATCCCTTCCCACATTTCCGGTTCACTGCCCAATTGGCTGCTGGGGTATTCATGTACTGTGATCCGTCCATTTGTATGCTTCTCCACATAATTTTTAAAAGTTAATGCAGTTACATGATAAGGATCGTCAGGATTCGATGCGGTAGTATATCCAATTCCGATGGTTATCGGCCCATCTTTTTTCTTTCCAGATGAAAACAATCCACATCCGGATACACTCACCACCAGTGCTGTCATAAGCAGCCCCAATAGGATTTTTTTCGTTTTCATAATTTGACTCCCCCTGACCTTTATGCAGATAGATGGATAATCTGTGCAGGAACCTGATGCGTCATGATGAAGAGTTCCTTCTCTGTAAAGCCTTGTTCCAGCATTGCTAGAATAAAGTTCCTGTATTCTTCTACGGGAGAAGGACCCGTTTGCTGCCCTCGATCCGTTGCCAAATACACGTGCTCCACGCCTGCAGATCGGATATTGGCAGCCATTTCTTCAGCTGTCACGGACCCCGTTACAAGATTTAACCAATTCTTTTCAATAAAGACGCCTTGCTCCGCAAGCTCTTTCTGTATCTCTCCTGAAATCTTTGTTCTCTGAAATTCAGGATGGGTTAAAATCATTGGAACTCCTCGGGCACGTCCTTCTTTACATAATACAATGGATTCCTCCGGACTGATATGACCTGTTGCCAGACATCCACCTCTTTCCTTGATGATATCCATAATTTCATAAACAACTTTTTTTATCCGGCCGTTCTCATCCAGGATACTGATTCCCGGTCTATTAAAAAAATCTCCGTCCATATTGCCAAAATTCAGACTGTTTCTTGCATCCCTGGTAGGCATCCAAATGATTTTCGCCCCCGCCCGTACGGCCTCATATACAGCATAAGGGTTCAATCCCCCCACAGGCCAGTTTAAAACCAGGCCCCCATATGCTTTACATTGGCAATGGCAGTATTTATTGATCAGCATGGCCCGTAATGCCGTCGGTTCATAATGACTTTTTAAGAGGATCCCTGCCATACCGTATTGTTCGCCGGCTCGGATCAGTTCTACACCATCCAATTTTCTCGGGAATACCGATGGTAAAGAATGTACATGTAAATCATAGGCACCCCTCTGCAAATCCATTGCCTTTTGAAGCAAAATTTTTTTATCCATACTTTATCTCCCACAATTTCTGACACATTTCTGGTCATCAAAGCTCATGGGGGACCGGTCCGTTTCGCTTTGTCCAAATATACTGTAGCACGGATTTTATACAAGGAAAAACAAGTAATTTCAGTATAAAAACAAGTTAAAACTTGTTTTTATACTTTTTAGTTTGTTTTTTCGAAAAATTCAATCGTTTTTACTTCCATTTGGCTGCTATTATTTTTGTTTTTCATTATTAGGTTTGTTTCAGCACAAGAAAAAACTTGTATTCGTTTTCCTACCATTCCCCTCACGATTTTCAGCTGTCTTTCCCTGTGATATACTTAATTCAGAATCTTCCATTTTTATTTCACAGGAGGTAGGACCATGCCATTTATTACAACCAACGACAATGTATCCATTTACTACGAAATCCATGGAGAAGGAAAGCCTTTGTTCATGCTTCCCGGCTGGACCTGTTCTACGAAATTCTGGAAATACAATGTAGAGGAACTTTCCCGGCATTTCCAGGTTGTCCTGATGGATATGCGGGGCCATGGGGAATCTGAAAAAGTGCTCCACAGCCACCGCATTTCCCGGTACGCCATGGATGTGAAGAATTTGCTGGATGCCTTGGACCTGAAAGATGTTACGGTACTGGGCTGGTCCATGGGAGCTTCCATCCTCTGGAGCTATATCGAATTGTTTGGGAACTATCGGATCGACAGCCTCATCTGCGTGGATCAGTCTCCGGCCCAATATGTGAAACCTGACTGGCCCTGGGGACAGAAAGCCTGTTTCGATGTAGAAACCTTCATGGAAACCTGTTTCGCCGCCAAAAGTGATCCTCGAGGATCTGCAGAAGGGCTTGTGGGGGCCTGTCTGAAACATGCTCCTTCAGCCGAGGACCACAAAATGCTGGTAGATGAAATCTGCAAATGCCCGCCCTATGTGCGGATCGAAATCATGCGGGACCACACCAACCTGGACTGGAGGGATTTCCTGCCTCACATCCAGCTTCCTACCCTGGTCTGCTGCGCCCGGGAAAGCAAGGTCTTCGATGTGCACGGAAGTGCCTGGGTCGGAGAAAACATCCCCGGCGCCCAAACAAAGATTTTTGAGGACTGCAGCCATATGCTGTTCTGGGAAAAGCCGGAAGAGTTCAATCAGTGTGTCATCAGCTTTATTGAAGGGCTGAAGAAATAAATTCCAAGCAGAGAAAGACTCCAACTCTCCTGGCACTGGATACCCAACGACAGACTGTGAAAGACGTGGATCATGTTTTATGGTGCTTCTTTCACAGTCTGTTTGTTTTGTATAAAGAGGATATTTTCAAGCCGACAGTGACTTATTTGTAATGAAAAAGAGAATGATCGGCCCTCCTCCAATGGCAGTTCAGAAAAAAACAGCCACAAAAAATTTGAATTTATAACCGGTACCTGGTATCCTTAAAAGAAAAAGATAAGAGAGAACCATTATGACAGAATCACTGCATGAAAAGATCTATAACGAATTACTGCATAAAATCAAAACCCATTTCTATGAGGAAGGGGATCAGCTGCCTACGGAGGCTGAACTGGCTCTGCAGTACAACGCCAGCAAAGCGCCAGTACGCCAGGCACTGGATCGTCTGCAGCAGGAAGGATTCATCCTACGGAGGCCGGGCAAGGGTACTTTCATTGCAGGACGACGAGAATGGCCCCATTTGAATCTAGGAGGATTCGAACAGGATTTTGAAGAAAACAACCAATATCTCTATTGTAAAACCCTCTCTGTAGAAGATCAGCCTTTGCCAAAGGAGATTGCAGAAGCTGTAGGGATCCCTGCCAGTACTCCTGCGGTAAGTGTCCGCCGCATCCGGTATTTCAAAGATAAACCGCTCTATTATCTCCATCACTTTATCTTTGAAGTGGACAGTACTCTCATCAAAAAAGAAGGGAATTTTTCTTCTCTGCTCGCCATCTATGACCAAAATCACATTCCCATTATCCGTACGGAAGATGAGCTGCAGGCCGTCCCTGCCCCTCAACAGGTGGCTGAACTCTTAAAAGTCCCTCCCCATACGGCTGTGCTGCTCATCAATCGAAAGACCTATAGGGAAAAAGACAGGCTCTTGGAATTTGTCCGTTTTTATGTTTTAACAGAAGAATGGAAGTACAGGGTCCATTACCAGGAAAAGTGACTCTGCCCGGAACCCGTTGGACGTCTACCCCAAACTAAAAGCCCCAAAGAACAGGCTGGTTAAAAGCTGTTCTTTGGGGTTTTCAACGTTTTGGGATCAATTGAAGGAATTCATGCATCCAAATAAGCAAGAGCCACCGCACTCAGTGCTTTAACCCCCGCCAGCAGGGCCTTTTCATCAAAGCGGATTGCCGAATTATGGAGCCCCAGGCGAGTCTGTGGGTCTTCGCTCCCTGTTCCCAAACGGAACAGGACACCGGGGATTTCCTGCTGATAGGCAGAAAAATCTTCACTGCCCAGAGAGACTTCTTTCAGATCCACGGTCTTTTCAGCTCCCAAGATTTCCGCCGCTGCTTTTTTGGCCAGGTTATTCAGTCCTTCTTCATTGATGACAGCTGCCACTCCTTTTGTATAGTTGACTTCTGCTTCACAATGATAGCCTTTGGCAATGGTGCCAGCCAGGTCCTGGATCATGGCGGGCATTTTGTCCCGTACGGCATTGCTGATGGTCCGCACCGTCCCTTTTAGCGTTACATCCGGTGCAATCACATTCCGCGCCTTGCCCCCTTGGATCATGCTGATTGTCAGGACAGTAGAATCCGTCGGTTTGATTTCACGGGAAACGATGGTCTGTAGTCCGGAAATCACAGCGGCAGAGGCAACAATCGGATCAGCACATTGGTCCGGATGAGCAGCATGCCCAGATTTCCCAATGATTTTCAGATCGATATCATCGGAAGATGCCATAAAGGCACCTGCCCGGAAACCCACACTGCCAGCATCCACCGCTGGCCAGGTGTGCATGGCAAAAATGGCCTGGGCATCCGGTTTTTTTAAAACGCCTCTTTCAATCATGGTTTCAGAACCGCCCAGCTTTTCTTCTCCCGGCTGAAAAATAAACTTTACCGTCCCGCTGAACAGCTCCGGATGATGGCTTAAGACCCGAGCCACTCCGATCAGCACGGACATATGCAGATCATGGCCGCAGCAATGAGCCGCTCCAGATTGTTCGGAAGGGAAAGGAAGCCCTGATTTTTCTTCCAGCGGAAGGGCGTCGATATCTGCCCGCAGTGCCACTACCTTGCCAGCTTTTTCTCCACGGAGTACGCCCAGCACACCGGTTTTTCCGTCCCAGGTAGTCACTTCCATGCCAGGGCATTTCTGCAATTCTTCCGCAAGGGTCCGAGTAGTCCCAAATTCCTGGAAACTCAGCTCCGGATGGCGATGGAACTGTCGTCTGAGTGCTCTGATATACTCCTGATCTTCCTCTGCAAACTGGCTCAGTAAGGCAATCTCCTTCTCCATTCCGGTCACGCTTTCTCAAAGTATTTATAATTTCCGTTGATATGGGGTAGGCTTTCCCCTGCATCGATCCGTTTTTTCGTTGCCGGTTCTCCATTTTGTTTGGCAACAGCCCGTTCGCCATATTCTTTGGCAAACTGCGGATCCACCACAAAAATCCCGTCATCGTCTGCAACCACCAGATCTCCCGGTTTGATGACCACATTATCGATGGCAATGGGTACGTTAATCATCCCTTCAATGCCTACACTTCTGGTCGTCAGGGCACTGACACCCCGGCAGAAAATGGGCAGATCCATGGCCTGCAGCGCTTTGACATCAGTGATGCAGCCATCGATGATGACGCCTGCTACACCTTTTTTCTTATAGGAATAGCCTACCAGTTCTCCTAGAGGCGCTCTGTCATATTCATTGCAGGTATTGACACAAAGCACATCCCCAGGCTGCACCACATCGATGGCCTTATGGATTGCGATGGAATCCATATGAGGCAGTTGAACGGTCACTGCATTCCCTACAAAGTGGAAATCCTTTTGAAATGGCTTCAGACTTGTGATGAAACCAAAATCCGTCATATGGCCAATGCTGGACGGACAAACGTCTTCGTACAATTTCCGCAGTTCGTCAGTTACACCTTGGACACGCTCTTTCATCAAAAACATAAAAAAGACCTCCTCTAAATTGAACCTCTTTTATTTGGCAAACTCGTAAAAATACCAGATAATCGTTGAAGATACAAGCCATGCCATCACCAGGAGCGGCAGTCCTGTCTTGAAATAATCCTTGATCTCATATCCGCCCGGTTTCCAGACCAACAGGTTGGGCCCTGTACCAAAAGGCGTGCAGAAAGCCAGGGACGAAGCAACGGCGATGGCCATGACCACACCCCGTGGATCCAAATGCAGAGACTGGGCATAAACGATTCCCATGGGAAGCATAATGGCCGAAAGAGAAGTCTTCATCATGAACTGGGTCAAGAAAGCAGTCAGCCCGGAAATGATCAGGATGGCCGCATAAGGGCTGACAGATGTTGCATATTGAGAAGTAAAGTCGATGATCATCTGGGTAACACCGGTTTTGGCCATAGCTCCGCTCAGCGGAAAGACCCCGGCAACCAGGAATAAGGTGGGCATGCTGAAAGAATCCAGGGCATCATTTACCGTAATGCACCGAGTCACCACTACAATCATGGCTCCCAGGACGGCTGCCAAATGGAACGGCATGATTTTCGTGGCAAGGGCAATCACCAAAATCACAAAAACAACAGAGGTAATGATCATTCCCCGTTTGTCTTTATGAGCGACGGGAGGGACCTGATCATAGCTGGTTTCCACTTCAGGCAGCGTATGATACCCGAAAAAATACATATAAATCAGTCCGATGATGGTAATGGGCAGGCCGACTTTCGTAAATTCAAAGAACCCATACCCCTGGTACCCGGATTTTTCCAATAGGCCGCCGGCGATGATGTGAGGGGTCGTACCGATCAAGGTGATGGTTCCTCCCATAGAAGCAAAGAACGCCAGCGTCATATAAATCTTGGACAGCTTGACCTGTGCCTTCTGTGCCATAGCCCCCACGATGGGCATCAGGCAGCCGGTCGTCCCTGTATCATTCAAAAAAGCACTCATGCTAGCAGCAACCACAGCTACACTCAAAGTCAGCCGTTTTTCCGTTTTCCCGATCAAGTTGATGATGGTACTTCCGATGGTATCGGCCAGCCCTGTTTTCATGATGGCCCGACCAATGACGAACATGCTCATGAAGAACATACAGGTGGAATTGGAGAAATCCGAAAAGGCGGTAGCCGGTTTCAAGATGCCGGCCAAAGCCAGGATCGTTGGAATGGAAATCCCCACAATCACCGGATCGGCGATTTTCCAATTCAATGCAATGAAAATCCAGAAAAATAATGCAATGACCAAAATCATCTGCCACGTCATATTTTCCCCTCCCCATCATTTATTATAATATTATAATATTATAATAAATGATGGGATGCAACCATTTCTTTGCATTTATTTTTATTTTCTTTATTTATGTGTAAGCAAAGTTTTTATAATAAGTATTCTTGTCCAATTTTTGCAAAAAAAATCTCTCTGGAAGACCTCCGTCCGAAGGTTTTCCAGAGAGCCGATCCATTTTCAAAAAGTTTTATAAGTCCTTACAGCCAGAAACTGGCGACATACGTGGCCAGAAGACCTCCCAACGCCATGAAGATATTGCTGATGGAAAGGGTCTTCAGCCCAGTTTTCATATCAAAGCCCATACAATTGGTATACACCCAGAAATAGGAGTCGTTCACGTGGCAGCAAGATCTGGCACCAGCTCCGGAAGCCAGGAAGATCAGGATGGGATTCAGTCCCAGGCTGCTGGCAATGGGAGCACACAAGGTGGCAGCGGTGGTCACGGCAACGGTGCCGCTGCCCTGGACGATTTTTAGCAATCCAGAGATGACAAACGGGATCAAGATGAAGGGCAGCCCGGTGTCGATGACCATCTGGGCCAGGCTGGCACCAGCTCCGGAGGCTTTCAGCACAGCACCTAATGCCCCGCCGGCAGAGGTGATGAATACGATGGGCCCGGCGTCTTTCAGGGTGGTATCCATGATTTTCAGTACCTTTTCTCCCCCCATCCGTTTTCCCAAGGTAAGGATGGCCAGGAGTGCACCGATTGCCAGGGCGATGTTGGCATCGCCGATAAAGGAAGTCACAGCCAACAGCGGATGTTTCTTAGGCAGCAGCATGGCAGCCGTAGTATTCCCCACAATGAGCAGCAGAGGAATCACCAGAGGGATGAGACTGGCCAAAGTCCCCGGCAGATCATCCGTATTGTCATCAAAAGCGGCTTCTTCCTCTTTCTGTGCATCTGGCTGGAAATGGTAATAGCATTCCGGACGGCTGCGCAGATACGTTTCCGCAAAGATCCAGCCGGCTGCCGTCATAAATACAGCAGCAAAAGCTCCCCAGAGGATGGCCTGGCCGATATCGATGCCCAGCAGTCCTGCCGCAGCCAGGGGCCCTGGTGTAGGAGGCACGTACACGTGGGTGGCCAGGAGTCCCCCGGACAGGCTGACCGCCAGTACGGCCAAGGGAATCCCGGTCTTCCGATGGATGGCTTTCACCAAAGGAGCCAGGATGACACAGGCAGCATCCGAAAAAACAGGGATGGAAACCAGATATCCTGTGATGGCCATGGCCAGACTGGCTCTCTTCTGCCCCACCAGCCGGACCGCATCGATGGCCATCCGATTGGTCCCCTTGGCTGCATCCAGATAGTTCCCCAGCAGGATCCCGAAAATGATGACGATCCCGATGCTCTTTACCGTCCCGGCAAACCCAGAAGTAATGGTCTTCACCGTTGCCGGTCCTCCCAGACCGGAGAGCATCCCCATGACCAGGGCCGTAGCCAGGAGTGCCATGAACGCATTGGCTTTCACTTTCAGGCACAGGAAAAGCAGTACCGCAATCCCGATGACAAACACCAGCTCGATAGGCATGATGTACTTCCCCCTTTCGTTTTACTTGCCCGTTTTTTCTTTGGCGAATCTTGCCCGCATGAGCGGTTTGATGCCCCCGGCTTCCAGGATCTTCATGGCCTGGGGTCCCAGTTTCTCACAGGGATAGGTTTCCCCGGTTTCCTGCACCGTCACCTGATACTTTTCCAGGTCCAGGATCAGGGTCATCCCATCTTTCACCTTGTCCTTCAATCCCTTGCAGATAATGGGCAGAAGTCCCAGATTGATGGCATTCCGGAAAAAGATCCGGGCAAAAGAATCTGCCAGTACCGCTTTGGCACCCATATTCAAAAGCGCGATAGGGGCATGTTCCCGGGAAGACCCGCAGCCAAAATTCCGGCCGGCCACCACCATGCCTCCCTTGGGAAAACTGGCAGCGATGTTTTCATCCACTCCGCACAGGCAGTGGCTGCCGATTTCTTTGGGGTCTACGATATCCAGATACCGCCCCGGATAGATCTGATCCGTATCGATGTTGTCTCCCACTACAATGATTTTTCCCGTTACCCTTGTTTCCATCTCTGCTTCCTCCTTCACCTTACAGATACTTCCGGGGATCCGTGATATATCCGGTCACCATGCTGGCTGCCACCGTAGCCGGGCTGGCCAGGTACATCAGGGCTTCCGTGGATCCCATCCGTCCCGGGAAATTCCGGTTGGTGCTGGTGATGCAGACCTCTCCGGCGGTCAGCACCCCTTCATGGGCTCCCAGGCAGGCCCCGCATCCAGGGGTGGAAATGGTCGCCCCAGCCTTGATCAGATCTTGGATATACCCTTTTTCCAGGCATTTCTCCATCACTTCATTGGAAGCTGGGATCACCACCAGGCGGGTATATTCCGGGATATGTCTCCCTTTCAGGATCTTTGCGGCAATGGCAATGTCTTCTTCCCGTCCTCCCGTACAGGATCCGATATAGCCCTGGTTCAGCTTCACCGGCCCCTGGGCCACTACGCTGGAGAGGGTATGGACATTTTCCACACTGCTGGGGCAGGACAGTTCCGGTTCCAATTGGGAAACATCGAAAGTATAGCTTTCTGCATAGGTATACCCTGGGTCGGTGTACTGCACTTCAAAGGGACGGACGGCACGTGCCTTTACGTAATCCAGCACGGCCTGGTTCGGCTGTATATAGGCCGTCTTGGCGCCCATTTCCACAGCCATGTTGCAGATGGTCATCCGTCCTGCCACATTCAGGTTCTCCACATAGCTACCGGTGAAATCGATGGCTTTGTACACCGCTCCATCGGCCCGGATCTTTCCCAGCACAGCCAGGATCACGTCTTTGGGGAATACGCCCTTGGGGGCTTCCCCTTCCAGCCGCACTTCGATGATTTCAGGGATCCGGAACCACAGTTCCCCCGTCATCAGGATGGTGGCCATATCCGTGGCTCCGCAGCCCGTGCCCACTGCACCAAAGGCGCCATGGGTTGTCGTATGGCTGTCCGTAGCCACCACGATCATCCCAGGATAGATCAGGCCGGCTTCCGGCATGACCTGATGGCAGACCCCGCAGTTGGTGTCGAAATGGTATTTCAGGTTGTTCTTCTGGGCAAATTCCCGCATTTCCTTATGATTCTGGGCACTCTTGATGGTAGGACAGGGAGCATAATGGTCGAAGACAAAAGCGCAGCGGGTATTGTCCCAGACCTTTTCCCCTCCCATCTCATAAAAAGAGTAGACCGTCTGCAGATACAGATCATTGATCTCTGCGAAATCCACCTTGGCCATCACGATTTCACCGGTTTCTACCGTCTTTTTGCCGGCATTCTTTGCAAAGATTTTCTCAATGGCATGCATTGGATATTCCTCCCCCTGTTTTCCCTGGATCTGTTTTTAAATATCATATATCGTATACGATATTTCGTATGTGGTATTTTTACCATATTTCTTCCAAAAACACAATCCAAAAATGAAATTTTCTGATATTTAGCTACAAATCGTATATCGTATACGATATTTTCTTCTTTGATTCCAAAGAAAACTTGTTGAACTCCTGCCAAAAACCGCATAAAATAGAATGGAAGAATGTAAATAGGAGATTGTGATAACCATGCAAACCCTAAAAATGGTCCCCACACGGGTTCGGGTGACTTCTATTTTAAAACGTGCCATCTACAGCGGAGAATACAAATCCGGGCAGGAACTGAGCCTGACGGCCATTGCCGAGCAGCTGGGCATCAGCCGCACCCCTGTACGGGAAGCCTTCCAGACCCTGGCGGCGGAAGGCCTGATCACTTTACGGATGAGCAAAGGTGCCATCGTCAATAAAATCGATCAAAAATTCATCCAGGATACGTTTGAAATGCGGATCCTGCTGGAATCCACAGCCGCTTACAAAGCTGCTGAAAAAGGCTTGAAGGATGCAGATACATATATTGCAAGGCTGAAGGACATGGAAAGCCGTTTGGATTCCATCGATGACAAAAGCTATGAAGAACTGAATCAATCCGTCCATATGGCCATCTGGGAAGCTGCGGACAACCAAAAGCTGACCACCTATCTGATGGAATTGTGGAACGGCCCCAGCACCGGTCATGCCATCCCCGAAGAACAGAAACATTACCGCCTGTCTACGGAAGAACACATCCAAATCCTGGAAAATATCCGGGACCATCAGCCACAGGCTGCCAAAGAAGCCATGGAAAGACATATCCGCCGCAGTGAAGACAATGTACTTGCCTATCTGGGCAGGAAAGACTCCTGAAAAAAGGCTGTGAAAGCCGCCGGCACAATTTGCCGACAGCATTTCACAGCCTTTTTAAAATGGATTTTTGTTTTCCCTCACAGGAACTTGGCAAAGAAAGCCGTACAGGCTTCGATCCGTTCCCGGTCCCCGTCCACATGTTCGATTCCAGGGATGATTGTCAGTTCGACCTCTTTGATTCCATTGTCCTTGAAATTCTTTTCCAGGCTCTTCATCCTGGCCACCCGGTTGGTCCCGTAAGGGGATTCTCCGATATATTTCGTATCCAGAGCCCCTACGGTAATCTGTACAGGGACTTCCCGTACTGCATCCAGATCCAAGTCTTTGTCAAAGACGTCCCGGAAATTCCGTACGCCCCAGAAATAATCCGTCTGGAAATCGAGGAAAGTGGGACGGCCCGGTGCCCCGATGGATACGGCTTTCACCCTGTCAGGGTGGACCAGCAGGAACCGGTTGGTGAATTGTCCTCCTCCGGAATGGCCGAATAAGAAGAACTTTTTCCCATCCACTCCAGGATACCGCTTCTCCATTTCCTGGATCATGGCCAGAAGGACCTGATCATACCGGATCCCGTCACAAGCCAGCAGTTTGTAGCTGTTGAAATCGTTCCGGTCGATCAGCCCGCTGGGAAAGAGGGGCGCCAGGATTGCCGTATGGTGTGCATCCGCCCATTGGGTGGCTTCCCGGACATAGTTCTCTGCAGCACAGCCCGTGCCATGGATGATCACCAAAAGATTGCAATGGGGATTTTCTTCAGTCCGCCAGGCATCCGGCACATGGACCCAATAACAGAACTGGGGAAACGCCTGGCAGGACCAGAGCATGTTCAGGTCCGCATTGCCAAAGAGATTCTGCTGGACTTCCTTGGATAAATGATCCGCTAATACATTCATTTTCTGCCTCCTGTAAAACCATGACTGCCTTTAGGATCTGCGGCCTGCAGATCCCGTCACAAGAATTTGCCAAAGAAATAACTGGCGATCACCAGCATGATGGCCCCGCCGATCCGGGAAGAGATCTGGGCATAGGACATCATTTCCATCCGGTTGGCTGCCCCCAGGCACTGGACGTCTCCAGAGCCGCCCCCATTGGCCATGCAGAGGCCGGCGGTGAGCATGCCTTCCACAGGATAATAATGGAACAGAGAGCCCACCAGCAGGGTCCCCAGCATGGCACCGAAGACAGTCACCACGATGACCAGCAGGTTGGCCGGATTGACGAACACCTTGGCATAGTCTTCCAGGGTGGTGCCGATCCCCACCGTGATCATCAACGGATAGGACATATAGCTGACGAAGAAGCGCTGCATCCCGATGGCTCCTGCCTTCACATTGTGGGGCAGGATGTTGGAAACGTTCAGCAGGGCGATGAAGACCACCATATAGGCAAATTTGTGGATGGTGAAACCCAGATGGAAATAATTGTTGATGACAGAAACATGGGCTGCATACAGATCAGCTGTACAATAACAGACCAAACCCAGCGCCAGACCGGTAGCATAATCAGCGAATTCAGGATGGAATTCCTGCTTGTCGGCCGTCAGGTTCTCGGCTCCCCGGATCAGCTGTCCGTGCCCGGTCAAAGACGGTTTCATCTCCCCCAGCTTGTTCAGGAAGGCGCTCATGATGACAGCCATGAGATTCCCCAGGGAAATCACTGCAAAAGCAGTGGCGTACCAGGAATTCCCATCCATCCCGGTAGCTGCGCCCCACATCCGGCTCATGGGCTGTATCCCGGCGCCGTTCCCCCCTCCCATGATGGGGATGGCGTAGTTGCATACTGCGTTGACCCAACCGATTCCTGTCAGTTGCCCTACAGCCCCAGCCAGACCCAGGGCACATACCACGCCGCCCAAGATGGTGGGGATATATCCTACAAAGGATTTGATCAGGACTTTCCTTTCCAGGGCCAGCACAGATCCGGTAATGAGCATGCAGATATAAAAGTCCAGGAAACCGGTTTTGCCGTTGAAGATATTGATGGCCTTTTGGGCATTGGGTCCGATTAGATGGAACGTGTTCATGGCTCCTGCCACCAGGCAGGTAAACAGCATCCCTCCGCCGAACCAGGTCTTCCATACGGGGATCTGGTTGCCGATATATCCCAGCAGCGTTCCCACGATCAGGGCAAAGGCCAAAGAACCCAACATATTCCCTGGCAGCCAATCCATGGCCCCCAGGATGACCATGATCAGGGTCAGGACGGCATACAGCCAAAGTGGGAATCCCAAAATCTTTACATTTTTCATTTTCAGCCTCCTTCAATGATTTTATGGTCCAGGATCATCCTTTCCTTATTTTTTTATTTCGTGTTTCTTTTTATTTTTCCTGTCTCGGAATCCCTTTTTTATCTTTTTTTCATCCGAGGATCCGGCAGCCAGCCCCGCTCAGCCAAAAGAAAAAGAGCCGCCGGATCAGCGGCAGCCCCTCTTCCATTCACAGCACATTCCTGATTTCGTCGATCACCGTCCCATCCCGGTATTCCACTTTGGCCACTACCCGGTCCCCGGTCTGGAGGGGCTGGGGGATGCCGTTGATCTGTTCCGCCATATCTTTCAGTTCCTGGATGGACCGCACGGGCAGCCCGGCCTGCTTGAATTTGGACAGCAAGTCCCCCCGCTGGGGATTGACGGCGATTCCCCGCTGGGTCAAGATTACATCGATGCTCTTTCCGGGCGTGGAAATGGTCTGGACCCGGTCTACGATCAGGGGCATCCGGGCCCGGCTCAGCGGCGCCACGATCATAGCCAGTTTGGCCCCGGCCGCTGCATCGCTGTGGCCCCCGCTGCCGCCCATGATCACGCCCTGGGAATTGGTATGGACATTTACATTGAAATCCACATCCACCTGGGTGGCCCCAAGGATCACCGCATCCAGGCTGTCCACGATGCTGCTTTTGGCCAAAGGCGAAGCATAATGGCTGGCAGAGACCTCCACATGCCTGGGGTCATGGGCCAGAGATTCCACCGCTTTCAGATCAAAGCACTGGACATCCAAGATGTTCTGGAAACAGCCGGCTTCCAGCATATCCACCAGATATCCGGTGATGCCTCCCATGACGAAACTTCCTTTGATCTTTTTCTCCACCATCAGATCTTTCAGGAATACGGCAGCTGCCAGGGATGCTCCTCCGGCACCGGTCTGGAAGGAAAATCCGTCCTTCAGCAGGCCGGAAGCCCGGATCACCTTGACCGCCATGTCCGCCATCCGAAGTCCCACTGGATCCCGGGTAATCCGGGTAGTCCCGGAAACGATCCCTTTGGGATCCCCGATGGCTTCCACCTGGACCACATAATCCACTTCTGTTTCCGGGATAGAAAATCCTCCCAGCGGATAGGGAACCAGTTCATCGGTGACCACCACCACCTTATCGGCATGGGCCGCATCGCTCATGGCATACCCCAGGGCCCCGCAGGCAGATTTTCCATACTTTCCGGTGCAGTTTCCCTGTTCATCTGCCTGAGACGCCGCAATGAACGCTACATCGATGTGGCTCCGCCCTGTATCGATGGAAGCCGGACGTCCCCCATGGGTCCGGAACACCACTGGTTTGGCCAGGATCCCGTGAGAGATCCCTTCCCCAACGGCCTTCCCCATGTAATCGGTTTCGATGCCGCCCACCGTTCCTTCCTGGATGTGTTGGAGCAAGGGTTCATGGACATCGAAAAGGGAACTGGCATTGACCGTCAGATCTTTGATGCCCAGGCTCCGGACGGCGTCCAAGACACTGTTGAGCACATAATCCCCATTACGGAGATGGTGATGGAACGAAATGGTCATATGGTCCTTCAGCCCGCATTTCTGTATGGCCTCGGTCAGCGAAGCTACCAGTTTAGTCATCCGGGAACACCTCCTTTTTCATATGGGAAGCCATTTCCAGTACATGGGCAGCCCGATCCACGATGGGCTTGTCGATCATCTTCCCATGGAGGGCCACAGCCCCCCTGCCCAGTTTCTTTCCTTCCTCGATGGCCTCGAAGACCATCCTGGCATAGGCGATGTCTTCTTCCGAAGGAGAGAACACTTCATTGACGATATCCACCTGCCGGGGCGAGATGCAGGCTTTCCCCGTATAGCCCAGGCCTTTGGCAAAGGCAGCATCTTTCCGCAGTCCTTCCCCATCGTTGATATCCGTAAAAGGCGTATCGTACACATCGATTCCAGCCGCCCTTGCCGCACAGACCACCCGGCTCCGGGCATAGAACACTTCATTCCCCGCCTTGGTCCGTTCGCAGCACAAATCCGCCGTCAGGTCTTCACAGCCGATGAAAATGGCACACACCCGAGGATCCGCTTCCGCAATGTGATAAGAATTTTCCACGCCCCGAGCCGTTTCGATCAAGGGCATGATCCGGGTGGACCCTACCGGATTCCCGGCTTTCTTTTCCACTGTTCCCATATAGGCAGCGATCTGCTGCACATCCTGGGAACAGCTGATCTTGGTGGGCATGATGATGGCCGGCCGGTAGGGAATGATTTCATCCAGATCCTGCTGCCATTCTCCCGATGACAGGGGATTGATCCGGACAATCACTTCACAGTCCTGGAACTTCATGGTTTTCAGGGTATTCCTCACCAAGATCCGGGCCGCATCCTTCTGATCCGGTGCCACAGCATCTTCCAGGTCCAAAATGACACTGTCCGCGCCCAGCACATCTGCATTCATGATGATATTGGGGGTATTCCCCGGCAGAAAAAGCATAGACCGTCTCATGTTCATGCCTCCTTCCCTGCCCGCCGGACTGCGGTTTCCACCCGGGCTGCAATGACACAGTCCAGGGCGCCGTAATCTTGGATATCCACAGCAGCCCCTGTAACGCCCAAGTTTTCTAAGACGGTACAGGCCACCTGCCGGATCTGTTCCCCGAACTGCTGCTCCACCACCGAATGGATTACTACGGAGATCCCCTCCGCCGGTTCGATCCGGACCAGGCAGTCACTGGATTCCAACGTACCCGCCAACGCTTTCTTTTGAATAACCATGTCAGCCTCCTATTTCATGATCTGCAGGATCAGACTGGACAGCAGAAGCATGAACGCCCCGCCGATCCTGGAGGAAATCTGCGCAAAGGGCATGACCACCATCCGGTGGGATGCGGAAAGAACGGCCACATCGCCCGTCCCTCCCATGTTCGACATGCAAAGGCCTGCCGTAATGGATGCCTCGATGGGATAAAAGCCCACCAAGTAGCCCACCAGGCCGGAGCCGATAATGGCCCCCAAGACCGTCGCCACTACCAGGAGGATATAGATAGGACTTAGCGACTGCACAATGGTCCCCATATCCGTATAGGCGACACCGATACCAATCAGGAGCGGCGCCGTAAAATTCTTCATGATGAACTGGAACCACTGGTAACAGCCTCTGCAGATGGAAGAAGGCACCAAGTCAAAGGCCTTGCACAGGGCAACACTCAGGATCATCCAAGCATAATAGTGGATGCTGGGAAACAGTTTGGAAATCAGGATTCCCCAGATCATAAAACCTGTAGCAGTGAACAGCCCCACACCCATTATTTTAACATCGATTTTATCCCAGGTATCCCTTTCCTGTTGGGTTTCCAGGGAATTTTCTTCAGAAGCTGCATCATAAGCTCGGAGCATCTGTCCGTTGCCGGTCAGATGGGGGTTCACTTTCCCTACCCGGTCCAAAAGCCCGCCGGCCACAATGGACAGGGCATTCCCCAGTGCTACAGCCGGCACCATGATGGACAGGATCTTTTCCGGAGAAGCATCCATCCCAGTCCCGAAGATCTGGGAAAGAGGTACAGCGCCTGCCCCCATGCCGCCGCCCATAATGGGAATGGCGATGAACAGGACGGCTTTCAATGCTCCATAGCCGGAAACGGCGCCAATGAAACCGGCCAGCCCCAGAGCCACAGCTACCCCACCCAGGATTGCAGGCATGTAACGGAAAGCAGCTTTGATCAATAATTTCCGGTTCATGCTCAGCATACTTCCGGTAATCAAGGCAGCGATATAGAAATCCAGGAAACCTTCCCCTTTCATGAAGCTGGTGATAACCTTAATCGTACCAGTAGGAAGCAGATGCTGCCAGCACATCCAAGCAGAAGCAAAAATACAGACAATGGCACCCCCGCCAAAATAGGTCTTGATCACGGGAGCATGGTCACCGATCACGTTCAAGATGACCCCCATAAAGATCATTACGGGGAAAGCACCTACCATTCCCTTGGGAAGATAGCCCAAATACATGGCTGCTGCAGTGATTGCCGATACAAGGATGAAATAAGGCAGTTCCATTCCAAACAGGGTTCTTTTTTCGTCCATCTCCAACACTCCTTTCCAAAGCCCTTTGCCATTATTATTTTATTTTTTCTGAATTTTTGGAATAATTTTTAAGTTACTTTCAGCTTTTTTTCATAATTTAATTGATCCGGAGGTTGCTGAATCAAGGGGATCCGCTATAATAAAAATAGCTTTCCCCCTGGAGGTCTGCTAGTTATGGATATCCTGAAAAAAGCAATCCCCCGACTGTCCCTGAAAGAAAAGATTTCTTTTTCCTATTCCCTGCTCACACTGGTCATCCTATTTTTCACACTGCTGGCAACGTTCGATCTGTGCTACAGTCAGCTGTGCGATTCCATCGATGACACCCTGCGCAACGCCGCCATCATGACGGCGGAAAATCCCGCGGTCCGAGAAGCATTGGAAAAAGACGTTCCCAGCTCTTCTGTCAGCCAGTACTGTGATGCCGTCCTTGCTGACACAAAGAATCTCGACATCATCACCATCTGCAATGACCAGGGCACTCGGCTGTATCACAAAAACAAAGAAGAAATCGGCAAGCACATCGTCGGCGGAGACGAAGGTGCTATGTTGACAGGCCATGAGAATTACTTCAATACAGCTGTAGGTACACTGGGGCTGCAGCGGAGATATTTCCACGCCGTCAAGGATCCGGACAGCGGCCAGTTCCTGGGGTTCATCTGTGTTTCCGTCCTGGTCCGGAATCTTCTCCTGATCCGGAACCAGCTGCTGCTGACCTATTTCATCATCGGCATCATCGCTCTTTTCGTCAGCATCCTGATTGCCAGTAAGATCCATACTTTCCTCTTGAAGCTTCTGCTGGGCTATGAACCGGAACAGATTGCAAATCTGATCATCAAGCACCAGGAAGTCCTGGATACCCTGGATGAAGGGCTGCTTGCCATCGATGAGCATGCCAGGATTTCCCTGCTGAACAGTTCTGCTATCCAAATGCTGGATATATCTGACCCCAATCCCATTGGGAAGCCCGTCCTGTCCGTCTTTCCCCAATCCCTGCTTCCCAGGACCCTGGAAACCCGGAAAGCAGAATACAACGTGAATCTGGAGCTGAATAAGATCCATCTGATCACCAGCCGTATCCCCGTCTTTGAAAAGGGGAACCTGATCGGTGCCGTATCCATTTTCCGCAACCACACAGAAGTCATCAAGCTCTCCGAACAGCTGACCGGAGTCAATCATATGGTAGATGCCATGCGGGCCTATACCCATGAATTCACTAACAAGCTCCATGTGATATTGGGCCTGATCCAGAGCGGCAACCGGGAAAAAGCAGTGGATTATATCATGCACATCACCACCCTCCAAAAGGGCAAGATCAGCATGATCATGAACACCATCAAACTCCCCACCATATCCGCCCTTCTGATTGGCAAGATGTGCCGTGCCAACGAACTGAACATCGCCTTCGACATCGATCAAAACAGCATTGTGGATGATACGAAAGCCTTCCTGCCGGAAAACGCTATAGCCACAATCTTGGGGAATCTCCTGGAAAATGCCATGGAAAGCATCGATCTCTCCAAAGCAAAGGTCCGTGAAATCAATCTGGGGATCTTTTACACGGAAGAAGGTTTTTTCCTGACCCTCAGCGATTCCGGGCAGGGAATCCCAAAAAAAGTCCTCCCTCACATCTTTGAAAAGGGTTTTTCTACCAAAGGCAGGTATAGGGGAACTGGATTGTTCCTGGTCAAAGATCTGGTAGAATCCTATCATGGTGATATCCAGGTCACCACTGAAGAAAACAACGGGACCATATTTACCGTTTCCATAAAAAATGAATCCAAAGAAAGGAGGCCTCACCCATGATCCGCACCATCATCGTAGAAGACGATCCCATGGTAGCAGCCCTTAACAAACAGTATTTGCTGAAATCTTCTTCCAAACTGAAAATCGTCGGAGCCTTCAAAGATGGGCAAAGTGCTCTGGACTACCTTCACAAAAAGCCGGTGGATCTGGTCATCCTGGATGTATATCTGCCAGTCCTCAATGGATTGGAACTGCTCCAGCAGATCCGTCAGGAAAAAATCGAAACGGACGTAATCATGGTCACCGCAGCCAGGAACCGTGACGAAATCCAGCTGGCCATGCGATTGGGGGTTATGGATTATCTGGTCAAGCCATTCGATTTTGACAGGTTCCAACAGGCAATCCAGCATTTCTTCCATAAACATGATTTAATGACATCCAAAACCACACTGGACCAGGGAACCATCGATGCTATCGCCGCAGTGGAACCTTTGGATAAATCTCAATCTTTCCCCAAAGGCCTGCAAGCCCAAACCCTGAAAAAAGTCCTAGATTTTATCGCTTCTCTAGAAAATTTTACTTGTAAAGCAGTAGCAGTGGGTACCGGGCTGTCCATTGTCACCACCCAACGATACCTAAATTATCTAGTAGACCAACAGAAATTAAAGACAACCATCGATTATCATACAGGAGGCCGTCCCAAGCTAGTCTATCGGCTTTTAAAATAAAAGTAGACGTATAGAAAACTAAATAAGGCTGTGCAAAGATTCCGATTCGAAGAAAGGGAGCTTCTTTCACAGCCTTATTCCATTTTCAGTTGTTTGTTCTTTCTGGAGCAATAACCAGCCCGCGGACTATCCGGGGTTTATCATTTCTTCCGATCATACAGCCACAGAGCCCCTTCATCCGCCCCATGGACACATTCCTGGTAGGCTGCCAGCATACCGGGAGCCTTGTGGTCCGGGGCTTTGGCCTCTTTCAGGCGCCGGGCGATTTCTTCTTCCGGCACTTCCAATTCCAGAATTTTCTTGTCCAGATCGATGGTGATCATATCCCCGTCCCGCACCGCAGCAATGGGACCGCCCTCATAGGCTTCCGGACAGATGTGGCCTACGCAGGGACCCCGGGAGGCTCCGGAAAACCGTCCGTCAGTAATCATGGCCACGGATTTATGGAGGCCCATCCCCACCAAAGTGGCAGCTGGGATGGACATCTCCCGCATGCCCGGTCCCCCTTTGGGCCCTTCATACCGGATGACCAGCACGCAGCCCGGTTTGATTTTATCGGCCATGAAGGACTGCATCAGTTCTTCTTCGCTTTCAAAGACCACTGCCGGTCCTCTGTGATGGAACATCTCCGGGTCCACGCCACTCTTTTTCACCACGGCGCCCCGGGGAGCCAGATTCCCGTGGAGGATGGTAAAGCAGCCGTCCGGATACAAAGGATCTTCCGCCGTATGGATCACGTCCCGGTCCACCGGTCCCTGGAAGCTGTCCAGGAGCTGCCGCATGGTCCCGCCAAAGGCCATGGGCACATCCAGATGGAGCTGGCTGCGGATTTCGTTAAGGGAAGCCCGTACGCCTCCGGCCAGGTAATAATCCCACAAGTTGTATTTGCTGGACGGTTTCATCTTGGCTACCACCGGCACGCTTTCCTGGATGGCATCGAATTCATCCAGAGTCAGGGAAACTCCCGCACACTTGGCAATGGCCATCACGTGCATGACAAAGTTGGTAGACCCTCCGGTGGCAGACACGTGGCGGATTCCATTCTCCAAGGATTCCCGGGTCATAAAGGTCCGGGCATTTACCTGTTTCTTTACCAATTCGACGATTTTTTCTCCTACATTCCTTGCTTGTTTCACTTTATCAGAGGCACAATAGAGCATAGCGGTAGAATCTGGAGGGCAGAGGCCCAGTACTTCAGCAAAGACCCCCATGGTATTGGCAGTCCCGTACATGGAACAGGTGCCACAGGAATAGCACACATGGTCTTCATAATCCCGGAACTGCTCCTGGGTGATCCGACCGGCCTTCACTTCCCCTATGGATTCCTTCAGGTCGCTTGTAGCCATGGGATGATCCCGTCCCGGGATCTGATAAGGCACCATGGACCCTGCGGTGAGGACCAATGCTGGGATATCCAGAGCCCCAGCGCACATCAGCATACCGGGGACGATCTTATCACAGGAACACAGGAACACCATCCCGTCGAAATGATGGGCCCGTGCCATGGCTTCTGCTGAAGCCGCGATCATATCCCGCTGGGGCAGAACATACTGCATCCCCAGCATCTGGGACATCCCGTCACAGGGAGCCGGCACTCCGAATTCGGCCGGCGTTCCCCCTGCTGCCCAAATCCCTTCTTTCACATATTGGGCTAATTCCTTGAAGGGTTTGTGGCCCGGATTCACATCATTCCAGGAATTCACGATGCCGATCAGGGGTTTGTCGATATCTTTTCTCCGATACCCCACTGAAGCCATCAGCCCCTGATAATACGCATCCGTAATCTTATCATACCGTCCCATTCGTCTCTCTCCTGTCTCTTTATATGATGTCAGCAGTTACCCACTTCTTTTTCGTGTTTCCGCAGCTCCGCCGGGTCCTTTTTGTGGTATCCATGGCGCCGGGCCACACAGAACAGTTCCGTACCTCCCAGCTTTTCCGCTGCCGTCTGTTCTCCGCTGGCCACCCGGATCACCAGATCCAGCAGTCTCTCCCCTTCTTCTTCGATACTGGCTCCCTGGCTGATGATGGGAGAGGCATCGAAATCGAAGCATTCCATCATGGCAGCATAAGTTTTGTAATTCCCCGTCACTTTCAGCACCGGCACCAAAGGATGCCCCGTAGCATGGCCCCGTCCTGTGGTGAAGGCGATCAGCTGACTGCCGCATCCGATTTCCCCGGTGACTACTTCCCCGTCCTGGCTTTCGTAATCCATCAGGAACAGCCCGTGCTGCCCTTTCTGGGGCGGAATGGCATAGGGCAGTACATCCTGGATAGGATGGGTCCCGCCTTTGTGGACGCCTCCCAGTGCCTTTTCCACTACGCTGCTGACCCCTCCGGCAAAATTGCCCCGGCTGATCAGGTGGTTCCGGTTTTCCGGCAGGCTGAAGTCCAACCCACCCCGGAGTACATCTTCGATTTCATAAACCGCATCGTAGATTTTTTGTGCCACCTGAGCATTCACTGCCCGTTTGGCCAAGAACTTTTCTGTTCCCAGCAGTTCATTCAGCTCACTGAGGATAGCACTGCCACCTGCATCTACCAGCCGGTCCACCATATTCCCTACCGCCGGGTTGGAAGCCAAACCGCTGGTGGCATCGGTCCCTCCGCATTTCGTCCCCACCATCAGGGCACTGAGGGGGCAGGGCACCCGCTGCTGCTGAGCCAAGATCTCTGCAAATTTCTTTCCTGTGGCCACAGCTTTTTCTACGATTTTCGTCGGTCCCCCCTCTTCCTGGATCACGAATTTCGCCACGGGTTTCCCGGTGGCTTTGACAGCCTGGTACAATTCTTCTGGGTCGAACCGCTCACAGCCCAGACCTACCACGATTACTGCCCCTGCATTGGGATGGCATCCCATGGCTTTCAATGTCCTAGCCGTCAGTTCCAGATCCAGTCCCACCTGAGCACAGCCCACACAGTGGGTCATGGGGACGGCTCCCGGAATCTGGGCAGCAATCTTCTGCACCGTGGAATTGGCACAGAACACGGAAGGCAGGATCACCAGATAGTTCCGGGTCCCCACCGAGCCGTCCGCCCTTTGGTATCCCATAAATGTACGTTCCATGTATCTTACCCCCTATCGTCCGTCAGATCTTCCCACGGTCACATCCCATATTGTGCATATGGATCCAGGTCCCTTTGGGTGCATCACTGAGCATATATCCGATTTCTTCTCCGTATTTGATGACGGAGTCGCCTTTTTTCAAATCCTTGACTGCCACCTTATGGCCAAATTCGATATCTTCGAGAAGGACAATGGTCTCTCCCTCCGGAGTTTCCACGGTATCTCCCTTATAGGCATCCTCCAGCACGCACATGACGGAATCTTCCGGATGGATACGCAGGCTTCTTCTCAGCATGGTCATTCCACCTCTTTTCTCTAGCAGTATTTTCATTATTCTCTGACTTTTATAATAAAAGTAACACATTTTTCTCACAATGTAAAACAAAACATCTTCACTATATTCACAATGATTACCTTGTGATAAAATAGAGAAAGCAAATCTTTCCTGAACCCTGAAGGAGGAAGCCATGGATACCTCACAGAAGATGTTCCTGCTGGCCGTAGAAGAAATGAACTTCACCCGGGCCGCCAAACGGGCCCATGTGACCCAGCAGTGCCTCAGTGAACATATCAAGCATCTGGAGACGGAACTGGGGACCAAGCTGTTCCAGCGCACGCCCCGGCTGACCATCACAGAATCGGGCATTGCCCTGCGGAAGACCCTGCTGCGGATCTCCAATCTGGAAAAGAACCTCTCCCAGAAAATCCAGGAAATCGAAAAAGGACAGATCGGGGAGATCCATCTGGGTCTCAATGCCACCCGAGCCCATATCCTGCTCCCCAACATCCTGCCCCAGTTCCATCGGATGTATCCCAAAGTGAACATTATCATCACCCTCCAGGATACAGAGGAACTGGTCCAGCTGATGCTAAACCAGAAATTAGATGTGCTGCTGGGAGTGGATTATCCTCCGGATCCTCTCTTGACCCCGATTCCAGTGGGAGAAGAGATCCTGATTCTCACCGCCACCAACCAGTTCCTGAAAAATCATTATCGGGGTCCAGGTCCCTGGCAGGATCTCCATCCCGGGGATTTCCTGGATTTCCGGCAGTTCGTGGCCCTACCCCTGGTGGGGAACCGGCAGAAAAGTACCGTCCAGCACCTGTACACCGCTTTCCTCAAAAGCCAAAATATCTACGCCCAGCAGATCGTATCCATCAGTGATTATGGGACCCAGTTCGAGCTTTGCAAGAAGGGTCTGGCAGCCACTTTTTCTTCTTCCTTCATGTACCATGTGATCCAAGAATGCAATCGGACCTTCCCTGGCTCGGCCCCCCTGGTCCCCCTCCGGATCCTCCACGCCGACCATCGGATCCAGACCCATCTCTTTGTTCCCAAACGCCCCTTCGTCCCCCGGTACATGCAGGATTTCCTCCGGATCCTGTCCACCGAGATCAAACGCTACCATAAGGAGATTGCAGAGATTTTTGGGTATCAATGAAAAGGGGGTTGTTGCACGTGGATGATTTTCACACGTGCAACAACCCCTTAATCTTTTAAAAGAACACCGACCCCACATACACAAACAGGATCATCAAATCCAAGAAGCAGCAGTACCCGAAGCACCGATTGGTCCATTCGAACTTGCTGACCAGTTTCCGGTCCTGGGTCAACAGGAATTCGGACCGGAGGCATTCGGTGAGCCCCCGGAAGGCCAGGGTCAGTCCCACGGGCAAGATCACCCAGGAACTGTGGGCGAACAAAGGCTGTTCCCCGGATACATTCACCATCCCCCGGACAAAGAAATACAGCAGCAAGGCCACCCCCAGGAGATAATGGATGATGCCCACCTTCCAGTATACAAACCGTTTCACAACCACACAGCTAAAAAGCGTAAGACCGATGACCGCCAAAGGGCTGGCCAGCATAAATGGCAGACTGCTTTCCATGATTTCCACCCAAATTCCTTCCCGATGATTTTTCACTGACAGACTGAACTTGTATATTATACCATGGTTCCCGTCAGGGCTCCAGCCCGTCCGGGCTTTCCAGCACAGCATCCCTGCCGCTCCTTTTCCCGGAAAAAGCCCAGGAGCTCTGCCATCCCGGCTGAACGGTAATGGTGTTCTTTCCAAATCAGGCTCAGCTGGATTTCCATGGGATCCTGGAAGGGCACAAAGATCAGTTCCGGATCTTCCTGGACCATCTCCCGATACAAAAATCCCACAGCCTGCCGTTTCTTCACCAGCTGCAGCATGGTATAGATCTGGGAAGTCCGGAACAAGATCTGAGGCTGGATCCCCGCCTTGGCAAACCGTTCCTCCAAAAGTTCCGACTGAAAGAACAATTCCGGCATCAGGACCATCTTTTCTCCCGTCAGCTCTTCCAGCCGGAGTTTTTCTTTTCCCGCCAGCGGGTGCCGCCGGCTGAGGATCCCACCCGATTCCAGTTTGGCTGCACACAGGGTCTTATAATTCCCGCTGAGGGGCTGGGTATGGATCACAAAAGCCATATCCAGCAGTTCATGTTCCAGTTTCTGCTGGACTACGCTGCGCCGTTCTTCCAGGATGTCCAATTGGAGATCGGGATGCTCTTGGAAAAAATCTTCATACAGGCGGGGCAGCAGCCATCCTCCCAGGACGGGAGGGACCCCCAACCGCAGGGTATGGCGTCCGGCTCCCAAGTCCCCCATGATCCGGGTCAGCTTGTCCGCATCTTCCGTCAGGGACCGGGACATCTTCAGCAGCCGTTCTCCTTCCGCCGTCAGCTCCATGCCCCGGTACTGCCGGATGAACAGGACCACTCCGAATTCTTTTTCCAGGGACTGGATGGCACTGGATAGGGACGGCTGGGAGACTTTCAGAAGTTCCGCGGCCTGGGTCATATTGCCGCAGGCACAGACCGTTTGGAAATAACGCAGCTGGATCAGGTTCACATTTTCCTCCAATAGATCTTTTCTATATCATAACAAATAAAATATATTATACAAATTGCTTTTTCCATTATATACTAAGTCCAAGAAAAAATCCTGTACTTTTTCTCCGTACAGAAAGGAGATGCCCTATGACTACCTGCTCCACGGTACAAAACCTGCAAACTGAAAAAAGGACCCTGGCCCTGGGTCTCCTGACAGATTCCTGGCCTCTGTTGATCCTGGTAACGGCTGCCGGCGGTTTTTCCGCTTCCTACAGCTTCCTGGCCCGGGGCGGTGTCTTTGCCTTCGCCCAGACCGGGAACATCATCTATTCCGGCCACGTCCTGGCCTCTGGCCATCTCTGGCAGATCATCCCCTTCCTGCTGCCGGCTCTTTCCTATATGCTGGGCCTGTTGGCCGCCCGGCAGCTGGAAAAACGGCTGGCCGACCAAGTCCGTTTCCAGAAATACATCCTCCTGCTGGAAAGTTTCCTCCTGCTCCTGACCAGCCAGCTCCCTGCCTCGGCCCTGATGACTCGGCTTTCCCTCTGCCTCATGGGCTGCGCCAGCGGTCTCCAGATGGAGACCTTCCACCGGGTGGGAGACAGGGAATACACCAGCATCATGGTCATGGGGAACATGAAACGGACAGTGGAAGCCTTCGGATCCTATCTGGAAGACCACCAGCCCGCTTCCCTCCGGAAAGCCCTGATCTATGTCCTCATTAATGGCATATTCTGCCTGGGCTCCGCCTGGGGTTACGTCCTCACCCAGATCCGGGGAGACACAGCCATCCTGCTGCCGGCCCTGTTCCTGGCCCTGGCTGCCTGGCGTCTCCAGCCCGCATCGAGGGGATAAAAAAAGGGGCTGTCGCCTATGCAACAGCCCCTTCAACTTACTTATTCAATTACGCAGCATCCTTGCTGTGATCATATTTCTGCAGCTTCATGGAAGGAACCCACCAGCCACACTTATAGGCTACGATCCACATGATGGCCACGATCCCGAAGGTTGCCCAGGTGACGATGACGCCGCCATTTTGCGGATACAAGTTCATGATGATGGGCGGAATGACCTGATAGCCGATGATCAGCGGACGGTTGAAGATATCGGCGATACCGGAGTCTTCAATCCCTCTGGATTTCAGGTCAGGGTCAACGATCCGCTGCAGCAGCAGGCCCGTTGCAGCTACGCCGCTAGCATGGCCCCAGACCATCATGTTCCGTTCGAACCAGTCGCTGAAAGAGCTCTTCCCGCCGATATAGATGAACCACAGCCAGTTGGTAATAAAACCGGCCAAGCAGACAATCAGCAGAGGGCCTGCAAAGTCCAATACTACGCTCAGTTTCAGGGAACCGATCCCGGAAACCATCAGGAAGTCAGTGCTCATGCCCTGGATACGGCTGATGGAATACCGGTCACAATATTTAATGGCGCCGGATTTGTTCAAGAACTTGTTGATGATCAAGCCCCAAATCAGGGACAGGCAGAATGCCGGGATAGGTACACCATAGTTGATGGTGGCTTTGGTGAATACCTTGAACCAGGCAGAGCTGTAATACCCCAGCATGGAAGCCAGGAGGATCAGACCTACATGGAAGGCCATGGGGTCCAGGCAGATGGCGGAAATGGTGCCTCTGCCGGCAGCTTTCTGTTTTTCAGGAGGAACCAAACCAGTCCGCAGTTCAACAGGCAGTTCCTGCGGGTCAGTTACATAATGGGTATAGCCTTTTCTAGTACCCCAGCCAATGATCACAATCCCCAGCAGGATACCGCCTACAATACCCACCGTTGCAGTGGTGTACCCCAGGTCCGTCATGTTGGCATAGCCCAGGCTTTCCAGCACAGGCCCTACAGCCGCTGCCGTACCATGGCCACCATAATACCCAGTAGCCATCATCAGGCCAAAGGGATCCGTAACTTCCGGCCAGATGAACTGGATCACATAGATGGTCAGGAACATACCAACCGCATATTGCAGGATGGCGATCCCGGTCAGGTTGAAGAACATGCCCCCGATGACCTTGCTGTTGACCTTATCCTTGCTGGGAGTATCCCCGATAGGGGTAGCAGCGAAGATGACCACGATCAGCACAGCGGCATAAACGCCGAATTGGGGAGACAGGGGCAGGAAGCCGTAGCCTCTGGGCCCGAAAATCAAGGCAAGGACCCCGCCGATCAGGGAGGCAGGAATCAATGCTTTCTGGAACAATGAAATCTTTGCACGGCAGATCTGGCCGATCAGCAGGAGGATCGCCATGATGCCGAAATCAATGAAGACTTGCCAAATTGCTTTTGACATATCAATCCCTCATTTCTCGTATGTAGGGAGCCTTTTACAGACTCCTTCTTTTAGAAAGTACCCGGTGATTATTTCAGGGTGTAATAAGGCAGCTGTTCATCGAACTTCTTGCCGCCATTCTTATACCATTCGCAGACGTGGATGATGGCGTCCTTGGCCTTTTCCAGAGCAGCTCGGTCAGAGTTGAAGCCCTGGTGCGGCTGCACATAGAAGTTCTCGCTGCGGTCCATAGCCTTGTCCAGAATTTCCTTGGCAGCCTTCAAATCCGGCGTATTGAATTCCCCTCTGCCGTTCAGGGCTTCGGAGAAGGCCGTTTCGTCGGTGAATACATCGGTGCCGATCCCCAGGATTTTCCCTTCCTTGTACAGTTCCAGCAGACCGGATTCCGGAGCGATATCCCCACGGGTCACATTGATGAATTCAATGGGCCGGGTTGCCTGCAGCAGGTATTCCTTGGAGAAATACCCCACATTGTAGAGCGGACTTTCTTTGATCCGGGTCAGGTTCATTACGTTCACGACGATATCCGTATCTTTGATGCCTTCTTCTTTGGAAACGAAGTTCACCGTATGGTTGTAGAGCTTGTCCAGTTCCTTGGCCCGCAAGTCCACAGCCTTGACTTTCAGCCCATTGGCTTCCAGCAGTTCATAGACCCGTTTGCCGATTTTCCCTACCCCGTAAACGGTGGCAGTCCGTCTGTCATTCAGTTCCATGAAAGAAGTAGCCTTGTTTCTTTCAAAAGTTGCCGTATTTTTAGTGTACTGGTTCAGCATGCCGCAGGTGCAGTACACGAATTTGATGGCGGTCTGGGCCACCGCATTTACACAGTAATTCCGCAGAGAAGTGATGTTGGCTGCATCAGCCAGGGCTTCAAAATGATCATATCCAGCACTCCGGGTCACGATACTCTTTTTGGTCCCTTTCAGATATTCAGGCGGCAAAACAGAATGGGTCTTGGTGGTGATGATGTCTGGCAGGACAGTGTCAGGATGTTTTTTCAGATAGGTCTGCAGGTCATCCGGCGTGATTTCATACTTTAAATCTTTTGGCAGCAGGCCCTTTGCCTGGGCTTCCTTGGTAGCCTCTTCCAAATGCTGGGATTCAGCACCCAAAGCTTCAAAATGCATGATATCAAACTGCATGGTTTTCTCCTCTCCTTTTTTCTGGAATCTTGTCTGTGAAAACAAGAAATTTCGCATCAATTCAACACAGGGGGACAGCCGGCTCCATCTATGAAAGATAAATTATTATAGCAGGTTGCCTTCCTGGCTCTATACAGTCTTCGGAATTTGTATAGTTCGTCCTCCTGTATGATAGAAGTTTGAAGAATGCTTTTCCCCTCCTTTCAGCAGCCTTCAAACTGGATACGTGGATATTATACCACTCAGTTTTCATAGTTTCCAGAAAAAACTTGTAATTTCTATTATCTTATTTACATTATAACTTTTTGCCTATTATACTATAATAGTGTAACTATTCTTCGGAAATTCTTAAAAAGGATTCCATATTTTTAAAGAAAGAAAAGAGAGAATGTTTTTACCAATAAGCAGGGCTAGATTTTTATGCATATTTTTGCATAAAAATCTAGCCCTGCTTTCATTGTATTAAATCAGTCCCAGGGTTTTCACACAGAAGATCCATAGGAACATAGTCACACAGGACAAGGCGGAAGTGAAGACCACACAGTTCCCGGTCAATTCTCCATCGCTGTCCATCTGCTGAGCCATAGTATAGCTGGCCACCGCACAGGGAGTGATGGTTACACACATAAGAGTGGCCAGTTCGATTCCTCGGAAACCGCAGAGGACTGCCCCGGCCAGGAAAACCGCTGGAGCCAAAACCAGCCGGGAAAGGATACAGACAAGGAGAGTACGGAGTTCTCCTACCGCACTTTCAAAATTGAAGGAAGCCCCCAGGACGATTAGGGACAGAGGTGTCGTCCCCACTGCCATTTCCTTCAGAGCTTTCGCCAGGAAATCTGGCAGGGGGAAAGGCAGCATTTTGACTGCCCCCCCGATCAGTGCCCCCAGGATCATGGGATTGGTCACAACGCCTCGGAGGATATGGCGCCAGTCCATCCTGCCACCCCGGAATTTTTCCAGGGTGAACACCGCCAGGACATTGTAAAGAGGCGGAATGATGGTGACCAACATCAAGGGCATGTTCACCGCTTCCGGTCCATAGATATTCTCCACCAAAGGGACCCCCAGGATCACGAAATTGCTCCGATAGATGATCTGGATGATGGCCCCCCGTTTCCGGTCATCCCGGACCAGCCGGACCACAAAGAAATAGGCCAGGAGATAGACGGTCAAGATTCCTCCCGCTGCATAAGAGATGAGCCGGGGATCCAGGACTTTGGAAATATCAGAAAAGTATACGGCTGAAAACATATTGGCTGGCAGGAATACCTTGAATACCAGCTTATTGAAATTGGCGATGGCCACCTCGTCAAAATAGGCCTTCCGACTGACACAGAATCCCAGGACCATGAAAAACATCAAAGGAGCTACGGCCCCTGCTGCCACACTGAAACTGCTCATCCCTGCGCCTCCTTCCCTTGAGAGCAAAGATCAGCCCCTGCTGCAGAAAGGGCCTGGCCCTGCATCTTTTCCTGGATGAACCGGATGAAATTCCGGACAAGTTTCGTTGGTTTGGGATTCTTCCGTACAGAAAGCCGAATATCCCGGGCGGCCAAAGGACTGCCCAGTTTATAGTAACAGAGTTTATCCGTATCTTCCGCATATTGGACGATGGTATCCCGGAAGAATACGCAGCCGGTCTGCCCATTCCGGGCCACACTGTAGGCTGTCAGAAGCTGGTCCAGATACAAGGTCACATCCGGTTCGAATCCGGCCTCCTCACAGAGCGCCATGCCTCTCCGGTAGCTGTCCTGGTTCTTTTTCAGCAGCACGAACGGTTCCTTCTGGAAAAGGCCCAGATCCACAGATGGCACCTCGTCCTGGAGGAAACTCCGGTCCAGGATCTGTTCCCGCCGGATCTGGAACTCCGCTACCTTCCGGTTGATGGAAAACGAAGCTGGGACGGCCAGGAGCAGGTATTCTTTCCCTAGATTGTAACTGTCGAACAGTTCCGGATCCAACTGTTCCACATCGATTCCTACATCCAGGTTCCCCTTCCGCAGTCCCCGGTCCATGGAGGTGGCATCACATTCTGTCAGGTCGATCTCACAGGACGGATTGCGCCGGTGATATTCTCGGATCAAGTTGGCCAGGAGATAGGCACAGAAATAAGCCGAACTCCCCACAGAAATCGTCCCGCTCCAGATTCCGGCAGCAGCGGCAAAATGGTCCCGGATCTGCTTTTCGATCCGGTCGATCTCTCTTGCTTTTTCCAGCCAGTACTCCCCTTCCGCCGTCAGCCTGACCGGGTTTACACTCCGGTCGATCAGGGGAATCCCGTTCAAATCTTTTTCTATCTTTTTGATGGCCGCGCTCAGGGCAGGCTGTGAGATATACAGTTTCTGGGCAGCCTTGGAAAAGTTCCCTTCCTGGACAATGGTCCGGACATATTCATAGTCGTGGTTTTTCATAAATGACTCCTTCTCATTCTCTCTGCCCTATTTTACACTTTTTGCAGCTCGGATAAAAGAAAAGAGGCCTCTATCCTCAAACTCATCTTTTATTTTCCGAACTATAGATATTATACTTCATTTTTTATTTGAATATTATCGAACATTTCATATCGCAATTTTCTCTATAAAGGATTTTTTATTCCTTTATAAAAGCTTTGGTATTGGATTTCCTCCTGAAGGCAAGAGTATACTAAACCCGTAAAGAAGATAAGCCTTCAGGGCTCGAAAGCCTAGTCTGCATGTTGTAAAGGAGTCTGCTTATGAGAAATTTCATTGCTGAAAGAATGAACGAATTGGAACCGTCCGGGATCCGCAAAGTCAATGAAAAAGCACTGGCCATGGAACGGGCTGGAGAAACGGTGATCCATTTCGAATTGGGCCGTCCGGATTTCGATACCCCTGCTTACATCAAAGACGCCTGCATCAAGGACATCCAGGGCGGGGATGTTTTCTACACTTCCAATTTCGGCACCATGGAACTGCGGAAAGCCATCGCCAACAAGCTGAAGGTCCAGAACGGCATCGACTATAAACCGGAAGAAATCCTGGTCACCGTCGGCCTGTCCGAAGCCGTCTTCTGCGCCATGGAAGCCATCCTGAACGAAGGGGATGAAATCCTGGTACCCAACCCGGGCTGGCTGAACTATAAGAATGTCCCCAAACTGCTGGGAGCTGTCCCTATTTTCTATACCCTGAAAGAAGAAAATGACTACCAGCTGGATCTGGACGAAATCCGCAGCAAGATCACCCCTAAGACCAAAGCCCTGGTGCTGATCACTCCCAGCAACCCCACCGGCGGGATCCTGTCCAAACAGGTACTGGAAGAACTGGCTGACATCGCCATCAAAAATGACATCATGGTCATTTCCGATGAAGTCTATGAACGGCTGCGCTATGATGGGGCGGAAACCTTCAGCATCGCTTCCCTGCCCGGTATGAAGGAACGCACCATCACCTTGAACGGGTTCTCCAAAGCCTATTCTATGACCGGCTGGCGCCTGGGCTATGCTGCAGCCAATGAAGAGCTGATCAAGACCATGAACAAGCTCCATCAGCATGTGACTACCTGTGCCCCTGCCTTCGTCCAGAAAGCCGGCGTAGTGGCCCTGACCGAAGAAAAAGATGAAGTAGAAGACATGGTGAAAGAATATGCCCGCCGCCGGGATTACGCAGTGAAAGCCATCAATGCCATCCCCGGCCTCAGCTGCAAGAATCCCAAAGGAGCCTTCTATATCTTCATCAACATCAAGAAACTAGGGATGACGGGAGATGAATTTGCTCCCTACCTGCTGGAAAACGCCAAGGTGGCCCTGGTCCCTGGCAGTGTCTTCGGACCGGAAGGAAAATATTACGTCCGGCTCTCCTTCGCCAACAGCTACGAAAATATCGTAGAAGGCTGCAAACGCCTGGCAGAAGCCTGCGCCAAAATCTATAAGGAAGCATAAGCATAAATAAAAAAGTAGGGCTGTTGCACGCTGCGTACAACAGCCCTACTTTTTTATTTCTCCTTGGCCGCCAGTTTTTCTTCGATTTCAGTGTTCAAGATATCGCTGATGAACATGTACCCGGGCCGGTGGGAAATGGCGATGGGCGGCTTGACATTTTCCACTACGAACTGGGGCGTCACCCCGCAGGCCCAGAACACAGGGATCTCTCCTTCATGGAAGGGAACCGGCTGGCCATAATCCGGCTGGTCCACATCTTTGATGCCGATGGCCGCCGGATCTCCGATCTGGACAGGGCCGCCGTGGACCCGGGGGAACTGTTCGGTGATCTCTTTGGCTTTTTCGGCATTTTCTGGCGTCATAGGACGCATGCTGACCACATAATTCCCATGGAACCGGCCATAAGGCTTGCAGGCAATGGTGGTCCGAAACATAGGGACCGGTGTCCCCAGTGTCATATGGCGGATCTCGATGCCATTTTTCAGCAGGGCTTCTTCAAAAGAATAGCTGCAGCCGATCAGGAACCCCACCATATCCTCCGTCCAGTATGCATTGGCATCCAGGATGGTCTTTTCCAGTTTCCCGTCCCGATAGATATTGTACCAGGGAATGCTGCTCAGGACATTTTCTCCCGGAGCCAGGAAAGTAGAGACCGGAACTTTCTCGAAGACTTCCAAGACCGGGCAGGGTTGGGGGTTCAGTTTGGCAAATTCGTAGAATTCCTCAGCATAATCCCCCGGCAGGCAGATTAGATTGGCCTGGACATATCCGGTAGCCATTCCGGACGTACTGGACGTGATATCTCCCTTGCGGATCAGTTCCCGGACCTGTTGGGGTGTATAATGAGCATATTTGTTTTCCATCGTTGCATCCTCCTCTATTAGTAAACAAAATCATGAGAGAAAAAGAAAAGCTCCATCCAGTGTATCATAGAACAACCGATGGAATTTTTCTTTTTTTGTGAGATTTCTCAGCCGATCATCTGGGCCATCTTCGGTGCATAGACCATGAAAGTACGATATGCCATGAAGAGGGTGATAACTACAACAGCCAAACCTTCCACATTCAGGATGGCGGTATTCTTGTAGCTGCCCAGTACACCCACATCATTGGCCACATATACCACCAGGCAGACGCTGAGAGGCAGTGCCACCCCATTGATAGCCTGGGCAATGGTGATGATGTTGGTAGGAGTGCCGCCCATGATGGCCACCACACAGCCCAGGATGAACACCACCGTAGTGATGGCACGGAATCTCTTATCCTTCAGATCCGTGGACCACCCTAATATCCCGGTGATTACATAGGTAGCAGCCAGAGGAGCCGTGGTAGCGGAACTGATCCCGGCAGCGAAGATCCCGATGGAGAAAATCGCTTTGGCAGCCGTCCCGGCCAGAGGTTCCAGACCCATGGCCAAATCAGCCACACCCTTCACCGTTTCACCCCGCTGGAACAGGCTGAAGCCTACCACCATGATGCTGACGTAAATGATAGCCGTCAGGACGGCATTGGTCACAGAATCATATTTGGCATCGATCAAAGCTTCTTCCTTATCCACTGCCTTTTCACTGGCCGTGGTGGAAGCGTGGAGATACAGACAATACGGAACGAGAGTGGTCCCGATCAGCCCGATGGCGTTGAGCAGGGATCCAGAAGGGATGCTGGGAACGAACATCCCACGCAGCAGAGCCTTCACATCCACACCAACGATAATAGCCGTAATCAAAAATACAACAGCCATCAGGAAAACCAGCCCAGTCAGCACATTAGCAATATATTTGATTTTGCCGCTCAGCACCAGAGCCAGCGCAGACCCAGAGATAATGATGCAGAAGAGAGTCCGATACGGGGCAAAGACGATGCCGAGGCCAACAGAAGCCCCCACCACATTACCTGCCTGATAAGCACAGTTCCCGCAAAAGATGGCAACGATGAGCAAAAGGAACAACGGCCCCCGAAAGGGACTTTTGGAAAATACTTTATGTACCGCATCGGCTAATCCCATCTCCCCTACAATCCCAATCTTGGATGTCATGAACTGCATGATCACCATGGCGATCACACTGAAGATCAACGCCCAGGCCAGGGAATATCCAAAACTATACCCAGACAGGCCGCAGGTGGTGACCGTCCCAGGCCCGACTACCGCTGCTGTCACAATGGCTCCCGGTCCCATATTTTTGATTCTTTCCCAAGTTGTCTTTTTCTTGGTGCCTGTTGATGTTGTCATCATTGACCCCTCCCTTGAAGAAACTACTATTATGAACGATTATTATATTATCGTCTTTTTCATTCGTTGAGTATAACTTCACATATTTTTCACATTATACTGTATACACACCTGTTTTCCGTATTATTATTATTAACAAATTAAGCCATTTTTAGGGATTATCAGAGGTAAAATACATTTATTTTATAATTTTGATAATTTTTGTTTTCTCTATGTAAGGATGCTTTTTTTATACAGTTCGATACGAATCGAACATTATTGGAAAAGCAATAATTTCTCACTCCTAACAGGGTTTTCATTAAGGAAGAATTCGCTCCCCAGGATTATGGGATCGTAATAAGAAAAGGCTCTGATTTTTCCAAAGTGCCCGAAGACTTTGTCCAGGCTTGCCTGAAAGACGGGACCATCAAGGAACTGGAAAAGAAGTATACGATTTAAAAGAACGCAAAAGGGAGTGTGGATACTTATTTCCACACTCCCTTTCGATTAGGGCAATTGCAACTTTGTATGAAGTTCTATCTCAGAGCAACCCTTCCGGCTTTTTGCTTGCCAGGATATCCAGGATATTCTGAGCCGCCATACGAGACACATTGATGGCGCTTTCGTTGGTCGTCGGCGCATAATGCGGTGTCAGCAGGACATTGTCCATTGCAAAAAGTGGAGAATCGGGATCGCACGGTTCCTTAGCTGTCACATCAAGACCTGCTCCGCCCAGCTTTTTCTCCTGGAGAGCCTTGATCAGTGCTTCTTCGTCCACAAGAGGACCGCGGCCGCAATTGATAAAGATAGCGCCCTGCTTCATCATTCCGATTTCCCGAGCCCCCACGATGTTTTTCGTTTCCTCATTCAGCACTGGGTGCAGGGTTAGGACGTCTGCATTTTTAATGACTTCATCCTTATCGCTGACGAGTTCTACACCTTCCGGCACAGATTCCACATACGGATCATAGGCTATCACACGCATGCCAAGGCCCAGCCCCATCTTAGCCACCCGGCTTCCGATATGACCGATACCGATGATGCCCAGCGTCTTGCCAAGGATTTCCAACCCTGGAGCCGTATTTTTTGCAGCAAAGCCTTTTTCTTTATAGGCTTTCGTAACGATGGCAAGATTTTTGGCAAGCGCCATCATCAAAGCAATCGTATGTTCCGCTACGGACTGGCTGTTGGCACCAGGGGTTACCGTAACAGCGATGCCGTGGGTCTTGCACCAGTCCACAGGGATATTGTCATACCCCACGCCATGTTTGCTGACGACTTTCAGATTGGCAGCTTTTTCCAGCATAGGAATCGGCAATTCATAGATCCGGACGACTACTGCATCAGCCGTCAGCATTTCTTTTTTGATGATTTCTTCATTACGGTCAGCCATAACGACCTCGATACCGGCTTTTTGCAGCATCTCCGGACCAATAGGATCCACATTCTCCGTATATAATACTTTTGCCATATTGACCATTCTCCTTTATTTTTAACTTTCTAATTCCAATCAAGCCTGACGCATGATCACGCGTTCACCAAAGAGCAGACAGCCAATCGTCACAACGAGTCCGATTCCCACGGGAATCCACTGGTTCTGGACGGCTATGAAAGGCATCAATGCAGCCAGTGTAGACGTAATCGGGGTGAACACGCCGAGAGCCACGCCAAATCCTTCCCAGCTCGTTGATTTGTGGTCTGCATCGACACAGCGGGCCAAAGCAAGACCAGAAGGCGTAGAGCCATGGCCCTGGCCAAAGGCCATCAGGCAGAGCTCAAACCAGTCATGCTTCATCCAGCGGCGCAGCAAAGTCACACAGATAAAGAGCATGAGCGCAATGATGCAAACCATATGGATCAAGAGAGGGGCCAGGAACGAAGCAAACAACTTCAAGTTCAGTGTAGCTGTAGCTGAGCAGACACAGATATCCAGTGCCACACCGGAAATGGTGTTGACAGATGCCATATCCGCATATTTATCAGTCCCAGTTTTGCGCATGAAAGCCCACAAGATGATGGCGCCGATGATTCCGTGCAGCAGAGCGGGTATCATCTTCATGACGGAGGCAAAAGCCGGAACTGGCACCTTGGCCAGTGATTTGAAGAGGGCTCCTCCGATGAACATACTGAGCAGGATAAAACCAAGCTGTAAAGCCAAGCCATTGATAGATTCAGAAGTCACGGAAGCAAATCCCAGCGGTTTCCGTTTCTCTTCAGGGAGCAGGATCGTCGGAGCACCTACATTCAGTTCTTCCTTTGACATATTGGTCGCCCATCCCTTGCGCACCCCATAATTGACGAGAGGGATCCCGGCAACCATGGCGATGATGAGACCGAACGTGGCCATGATGATGCCCAAGCTGACCATGTTCTGGATGCCCAGAGATTCATAGACTGTACCAGCTGTAGTAGCCGCACCGTGCCCGCCCCAATAGGTGTAGACCGTCATAAGGCCCCAGCTATACGGCAGGTCTTTCCAGATCGTTCCCAGTCCGATCCCGACAAGGGTCCCTACAAACATCTGGGCAAAATAGGTCAGCACAATCAGGTTGATAGCGCCCAGATAGTTTTTCATCTTGGTCCGATTGATGGTTACACCAAAAAGAGCACAGGTAAGGACCACATTGATCATAGGTGTCGGCAGACCTCCCCATGTCTTGGGGAGCTGGATAAGCCCCAGGACCTGTGGCCCCAGGATCAGTGCAACGGTGCCGCCGATGAGTCCGGCCGGCAGGAAGAGTTTCTGCAGGGGTTTTACCACCTGCAGGAGTACTACGCCAATGACCATGAAGACCATAAGCAGCGCCAGATCATTGGTCGCTGTCATAAATACTTTGCCAGCTGCGATATTCATTCCATTACCTCCTTATACGATGTAAGGCATAAGATATTCAGTCAAATAAACAAGCATGATTCTTTCCTCATTTTTTTAGGGAATCAGCCACTTTTTCCATCAGAGCCCGGTCTGGGTTCTTGCGGTTGATCTTAGAAGTCTCTACAATCAGCTCGTACAGGCTGACACCCTTATCAGCAGCCACTTCTCTGAAAACCGGGACAAAACTGGAATGACAGCCGGACATCCCCAGGATCAGGTCAAGGGGTTTCACCGGATTATGGTACCCTTCTTTGTCCATGGCCGGCATCAGACGCTGGTCGATAAAATCAAGAAGTGTGTAGAGGGGATATTCCCCAGCCTTACCTTCCCTCTGGAAAGCAGCAATGGCAACTTCGGTCTGGATATTGCCAGCACTTCTGGCCATGCCCATCAGTCCACAGTCAATGAAAGCGGCTCCGGCTTTTTCAGCAGCTAGAGCATTGGCAATGGCAAGTCCCATATTGCTGTGGCCATGGAACCCGACAGGAATGGATACTGCCTTCACAAGGGCTTCCGTATAGGCAGCGGCCTGATCCGGGAACATATATCCGGCCGAATCCATGATTGTGATGGCCTGGACACCAAAAGATTCCAGCATTTTGCTTTCTTCGGCAAGTTCTTCCGGCGTGGAAACGTAGGCTTTCATCAGGCTGAATTTGCATTCCAGACCAGCATTGCGGACCATCTTGACCGCTTTTTCCGCTTTTTCCCCATCACTGGCATTGATGCCGACCCGCAGGAAAGAAAGACCTTTGGCTTTCGCCAGGGCAATCAGCTCCTCGTCTGCATTGGCAGCAGCCTGGAACATCCCGATATGGGCCTTTCCAGCGAAAGGTGCCATGACATCAAAGTATTCTTCATCGGTGACAGGGGCTTTCTTACCGCCGTGCTTCATGCTGCCAAGTCCGGTGCAGTGTCCCATTTCAATGGTATCAATATGGCTTTCAATCAGGCCTTCCAGCATGAGCTCAGTCAGTTCTTTGGAAAAGCCGGCGCCTACCACATTCGCACCGTCCCGAAGCGTACAATCCATGATTTTCATATCCATTGCCTCCTGTATATTGATTGAATTATTTAATAATTTTTGCATTTCAAATTTTACGCTCTTTATGTCTCAATTAAAAATAAAATAACACTCAAACCAATATCAAAAAAATCAATAATTAAATCCTCCCTGCACTATTTTTAATCAGTAGAATCGCTCCGTCTCTAAATTTCAGAATTTTTCATTTGTTCTTGTGATTTTTAATTATCAATGATATTATGTAATATATTAATTCTTTTTGTATTTTTCGTGGAGGTCCTGCATACCATGGAAAAAGAACTGATTGAAACATTCCTTATCATTGCCAAGGTCAATAATATCAGCAAAGCCTCCAAGATGCTCTATGTATCCCAGGCAACAGTCAGCTATCGGCTCAAATTGCTGGAAAAGAAACTCGGCACGCCTCTGATCCAGCGCAGCAAAGGGACCCGCCAGACTTTGCTGACCACAAATGGCAGGCGCTTTCTCCCTCTAGCCCAGTCATGGCTGGATATGGACAACGCCCTAATAAACTTCGCCCAGCACAAAGAATCTCTGGAATTGAAAGTCGGCAGCACGAATAGCATCAACAACTACCTGCTCCGCGCCTTTTTCGAATCCCTTGGAAGGAATGAAAAGAAGTGGAAAATTACCATCCGGACCACCCATACAGCATCCATTTATGAAGAGCTCCGCCTGAATGAAATGGACTTGGGACTCTGCCTTGAGGAAAAACTGGAACCCGGCATCAGCACCAAACTCTTGTATTCAGAACCTCTGCTCATCCTCAGTGCAAACCCCATCCGCAAAAAGAAACTGCTGACACCGCGGGAACTGGATATGGAAAAAATGATCTACATCAATTGTGGCCACAGTTTCCGGAAATGGTATCAGCGCTACGTTCCCATAGGAGTCACGCCTACCTACTCTGTCGATTCCTACCAACTCGCCTGGAAACTGATGAAAAACGACTACTGGTTCTTCGCACCGATCTGTTTTGTAAAAGAACAATTGGCCAATGGAGAACAGTGCGCCATTTCTGCCCTGGCCGGATCGAACCCTACCTACGATGTCTTTCTGGCGGTAGAAAGCAATACCGCGAAACTGCGGCGCTACGAGATAACCTTATTCAAACGCCTTCTGACAACGTACTTCCATGGCACAAAACATGCTGTAGATGCCAAACTGGCGGAACTATTTCCCCAGAAGCAGATTTGGTGAATCCAATCAGGAAAACTTAGAAGCGGGAAACGAAAAACCGCTGCTTATCCCCCCAAGAGAGCGGACTCAAAACAGTAAACGTTTAAAAGAACCTTGTACGACTTTAAAACAATGGGTTCTGCCGACCAAAACCGGTAGAGCCCATTGTTTATTTATATTCTGTATTTCCGGCATTTGACCGTGACGGTGATATTTCTCAGGCAGCACTTCCCTTTTCCATAGAAATACTTGCAACTATTCAGTTGCATCCATTCAAGTATAAAATTCTTTTTTGTTGCAAATAGATATGATATGGTAAAGTCGTTCAGAAAGAAGCGAGCTTTTCACACTGTTCCCGCAGCAGTCGAGCAAATGCCGCCGCAAAAGCAGACAGTTTCTTATTTTTCAGCGCAGCCAGGACCACCTGGTTCCGGGCGGGAAATTCCAAAATCGGGAAGGCATAAAGAGGGTTATCCGGATGCAGCCGGTTCTGCTGCCGGATACTGGGAAGGTACATGGACCAGCAGAAACTGGCCCCGTAATCCCTGGCACTGAGCAGGATCTGCATATCCAGCTGGGGCAGTTCCATGATGGCAGGAAGCTGCAGCTGGTGTTCTGCCTGCCACCGGTCCAGATAATACCGGGAAATCGAATTGGGCGAATTCAGGATGAACGGGACCTTAGCAAACGCTTCCAAATAGATTCCCTGCTGGAAGTCTGTCAGACGTTCCGCTGATTTTTCTGAAAAAACAGTCTGCAGCAGATTGTGGGAAATAACCAGGAAGAGCCTTTCGTCCAGATGATACAGATGGCGGAATTGGATGACATCGGCAAAATACCGGTCGATGAGCGCCAGATCCAGTTCGTTCTCCCTGAGCAGCTTCTGCAGAGCATGGGAAGGCGCAGCCACTGCTTCGATCCGCACCTGGGGATACAGTTCTTTCATGCGGACCAGGAGTTCCGGAAAGACAATGCGGAACCGGCCCTCCGGCGCCCCTATCCGCAGCTTCCCGATTTTGGCATGACGGATTTCTTCCAACCGGATTTGGAGATTTTCTTCAGAAAAAGCCAGTTCCCGCATGGTTTCCAGCATGATTTCTCCGGCTTCCGTAAGCTTCAGCCGGGGCACACGGGTAAAAAGCGTGATCTGGTATTCCTGTTCCAGGTTTTTGATGTACTTGCTGAGGTTCTGGTGAGAAACATGGAGCTTCTCCGCAGCGGCAGAAATACTGTCGGACTGGCTTAATACAATGAAATAATGAGGATTGGGATTAGAAAACATCTGACTCACCTCTTGACTGCTATTCCTTATACTATAAAAAAGAACGGAGGATTTTGTCAATGGAACGCAGCGTAAGCCCTTACAACGAAAATCTGGCCCCTTCCGGGCCTCTGGTCCTGTGCGATGTCACCCTGCGGGAAGGGGAACAGACAGCCGGTGTCTCCTTCTCCCAGGAAGAACGGATGGGCCTGGTGCAGAGGCTGGATAAAGCCGGGATCCAGCAAGTTCAGCTCTACAACACCTGGCACGGGGACCAGCCCGATGAAAAGGCCCTGGAAATCAATGCAGGCCTGTGCGCCCTGCCCCGCAGACAAATCAAAACGGAAGTCCTGAATTTCAACACATCGGACCTGCCTCGCCTGAAACAGATGATCGACCTCCAAGCAGAGACCCATCCAGATGTGATCCATGCTTCTTTTTCTCTGAAGGCAGCCGGAGAAAACGAACTGTGCGAAAGAGAACGGAAGATCCAAGAAACCGCAGAATATATTGCCGGCAAAAATATCGAATGCAATATCAGCCTGCTGGATTCCACCCGTTCCGATCCCCAGATCCTCCAGCGCATGATGGGAGCTGCTGCTCGCTCCGGAGCAGCCCGGGTGCGCCTGGCCGATACAGTGGGCGTCGCTTCCCCGGGAGGGATCCAGAACATGTGCCAGCTGGCCTGTCAGGCAGCAGGATTCCACCCGGTGATCCTGGGGATCCATACCCATAATGATTTCGGTCTGGGGCTGGCAGATGCCTTGGCCGGCATCCGGGGCGGTGCCACCTTGATCGATGGTTCCGTCAACGGCCTGGGCGAGCGCTGCGGCAACGCCTCCCTCATCGAGATCATCGTGGCTCTGGAAGGCCTCTATGGCATCCCCACCGGTGTCCAGCTGTCCAAGCTGCTGGAGCTGTCCCGCTACGTAGCGGAGATTTCCGGCATCCCAGTGCCGTCCAATGCACCTTTTGTAGGAAAATACGCTTTCTCCGACAGCCTGGCAGCCCATATCGCCCTATCCCTCCAAGATCCCTTTGCCGTAGAAGGGATCCGTCCGGAGACTTTCGGAGGGCGGCGCATTGCTTTCCTTTCCAAGAACATCACGGAAGAAGTCCTTCAGCTCCTGGCCGGAAAGCAGCATCTTTCCCTGTCAAAAGAAGAACTCCCCCGCCTCTATGCAAAGATCTGTCAGCTCTCTGCCCCAGGGACAGGGACCGTCCTTACGGAAGATGATCTGCCCCGGCTGGCCGCCGCCATCAAAGAAGAGGAAGAAGCCTGATGCCAGGTTTCTCTGCAATGAGCCCTGTTTCTCGAAAGGATAGAACAAATGAACCCCTTAAAAATTGCTTTCGCTGATTTCTTCACTTTGAGCCTCCTGCTGATGGCCGGCCTGGCCCTGCGCAAACACTGCCGGCCTCTCCAGAACCTCTACCTGCCAGCTTCCCTGCTGGCTGGATTCATCGGCCTGCTGCTGGGGCCCCAGATCCTGGGTCACTTCACTGGCGTTTCCCTGCCCATCGGCAAAACCATCACCCAATGGCCCGGCCAGCTGACTTCTGTAGTCCTGGGGCTGGGCTTTGTAGGAACCAAACCCAGCAAGAATTTCGGTCGAGTCGCCGCTTCTGCCGTAACGGTTTCCGGCCTGGTCCATCAGACCCAGGTACTGGTGGGGTTGGGCCTCACCATCCTGCTGATTCCCTTTTTCCCCAATCTGCCCGTCAGCTTCGGACTGACCCCGGTCTACGGATTCCACGGCGGCCACGGGACCGCTAACGCCGTGGGTGTGGCACTGGCCCAGTACGGCTGGGCAGAAGGGATCTCCGTAGCCAACACCATGGCCACCGCCGGTCTAGTTTCCGGTATCGTCATCGGGATGATCGTCATCAACATCGGAGTCCGCCGGGGCTATGCCCAAAAAGTCCTGAAGCCCCAGGAAATTCCCCAGGACATCCGGGAAGGGATCGTCCCCCTGGAAAAGCGGACTGCCATAGGCAAAGGCGTCACCTACAATGACGCCCTGGATCCTTTGGCACTCCAGCTGGCCATCACCGGCCTGATTTTCGGCGGTGCCACTCTCATGTCCAAAGGCTTGACGATGATCCATCCTCTTTTAAAAGAGATCCCTCATTTCGCCTGTGCCATGGTATTGGGAGCTTTCCTCAATTACGTGATGCGGAAACTGGACTGGCAGGATTACATCGACCGTGCCACCATCAACCGGATTTCTGGAGTAGCCCTGGATTACCTGTTCTGCGCCGCCATCGCCACCCTATCCCTGAAGGTATTCTCCCTGTACATGGTGCCTCTTCTGGTCACCATCACCGCAATGATCCTGGTCAACCTGGCTGCCAACTTCTATTTCCCCTGGAAGATCTTCGATGTGGACTGGTTCGAACGGGCCGTAGCCAGCTACGGTTTGGAAAGCGGCGTCTTGGCAACCGGCCTGATGCTGCTGCGGGTAGTAGACCCTAAATTCGAGACCACCGGCCAGGAATCCGTCGCTTCCGCTGTCTCCCTCCTGTATCCCCTGGCCATTCCCTATGTAGTTCTGGGTCCTTTGCTGTCCACCAAACTGCCGGCCTGGCAGATCTGGATCGGAAGCTTCATCATCTGGCTGGGCTTCTATATCGCCGCCCGCCGGAACTTCTGGCACGGTGACCGGAAGTTCGCCGATATCCTTTCCGCCAAGAGTAAAAAGCCCTGTGCCCGGTAAAATAAGTAAAAACTGCGAAAGCTGCCATACATGATTTATCAGCAGCTTTCGCAGTTCTTTTGTCTGGTTCTTTGTCAAATGTTGGGGTAAGCTCCAATTCATCTACCACACACGGACGTGAGCGATTTTTGCTCATGTCTGTTTTTATTTTAATTTCACCATCGAAAGCAGTAAAATCCGAGAACGGAATC
>NZ_JBQOUY010000012.1:0-79521 GCF_052216985.1 Acidaminococcus nyctereutis | reverse complement strand
CTTCCAGGGCTTTCAGAGCAGAGCCTACGACGATGGGAATATCGTCTCCAGGATAGCCGTACTGGCTCAGCAGTTCACGGACTTCCATTTCAACCAGTTCGATCAGTTCAGGATCGTCCACTTGGTCGGATTTGTTCAGGAACACTACGATGGCAGGCACACCGACCTGGCGGGCCAGCAGGATGTGTTCACGGGTCTGAGGCATAGGACCGTCAGCAGCGGAAACAACCAGGATGGCACCGTCCATCTGAGCAGCACCGGTGATCATGTTCTTTACATAGTCAGCGTGCCCCGGGCAATCGACGTGTGCATAGTGTCTGGTTTCGGTTTCGTATTCCACGTGGGCGGTATTGATGGTAATCCCACGTTCTCTTTCTTCCGGAGCCTTATCGATATCGGCATAAGCTTCGAAAGTGGCTTTGCAGCCCGGAGTTTCGGACAGGACCTTGGTGATGGCGGCGGTCAGGGTAGTCTTGCCGTGATCGACGTGACCAATGGTACCAATGTTCACATGGGGTTTTGTTCTTTCAAATTTCTCTTTAGCCATTGTTGTATCCTCCTAATGATCACAGGACTCAATCCTGTGCAGTTCCTTTATTTTTAGCAACGATCGCTTCCGCGATATTTTTAGGAACTTCTTCGTAATGGTCTACTTCCATGGAGTAGTTGCCGCGGCCCTGGGTCTTGGAACGCAGGTCCGTTGCATACCCGAACATTTCAGACAGAGGAACATAAGCCGTGATGACTTGCGCACCGCTTCTTGCTTCCATGCCTTCAATGCGGCCCCGACGGGAGTTCAGGTCGCCGATGACGTCGCCCATGTACTCTTCGGGGATGGTGACTTCCACTTTCATGTACGGTTCCAGGAGAACAGGGTTAGCTTTCAGCGCACCGTTCTTGAAGCCCATGGAGCCGGCAATCTTAAATGCCATTTCAGAGGAGTCGACTTCGTGATAAGAACCGTCGAACACGGTAACAGCGATATCTACCATGGGATATCCGGCAATGACGCCGTTTTCCATAGCTTCCTTGACACCGGCTTCCACAGGAGCGATGTATTCTTTCGGAATGGCACCGCCGACGATCTTATTTTCGAACTTAAAGCCTTCGCCCGGCTGCAGCGGAGTCAGCTTCAGCCAGCAATCGCCGTACTGCCCTTTACCACCGGACTGCCGTACGAATTTACCCTGGCTTTCCACTTCCTTGCGGATGGTTTCTCTGTAAGCTACCTGCGGGTTGCCCACAGTGCAGTCTACATGGAATTCTCTCTTCAGCCGGTCAACGATGATGTCCAGGTGAAGTTCGCCCATCCCGGAAATGATGGTCTGGGAAGATTCCGGATCCGTGCGGACACGGAAGGTAGGATCTTCTTCAGCCAGCTTGCCTAAGGCAATGCCCATCTTTTCCTGGTCAGCTTTGGTTTTGGGTTCGATAGCTACGGAAATAACCGGTTCCGGGAATACCATGGATTCCAGGATGATCGGTGCTTTTTCATCGCACAGAGTGTCGCCCGTGCCGGTATCTTTCAGACCCACAGCAGCAGCGATATCCCCAGCGTACACTTCCGTGATTTCCATTCTGTGGTTGGAGTGCATCCGCAGGATACGGCCGATACGTTCCTTCTTATCCTTGTTTGCGTTGTACACATAAGAACCAGCAGTCAGGGTACCGGAGTATACTCTGAAGAACGCCAGACGGCCTACATAGGGGTCCGTAGCGATCTTGAAGGCTAAGGCCGCAAACGGAGCATTGTCATCAGAAGGCCGTTCTTCTTCTTCCCCGGTTTCCGGGTTGGTCCCTTTGATAGCAGGTACGTCTACAGGAGACGGCATGTAATCGATGATAGCATCCAACAGCGGCTGTACGCCTTTGTTCTTGTAGGAAGAACCGCAGGTGACAGGGAAGAGTTTGCATTGGCAGGTCATCTTGCGGATGGCGCCTTTGATTTCTTCTTCCGTCAGGTCTTCCCCTTCCAGGTATTTCTCCATCAGGTCGTCATCGCTTTCAGCGACAGCTTCCAACAGGATCTGACGGTATTCCTGGGCTTGTTCTACGTATTCTTCAGGGATCGGTTCGAATTCTTCATCCTTGCCCAGCTTATCCCCGTAAATGACGGCCTGCATCTTCACCAGGTCGATCAGCCCTACGAAGCTGTCTTCTGCACCCATCGGGATCTGGATGGCCACTGCATTGGCCCCCAGACGATCTTTCATCATCTGGATTACATTGAAGAAGTCAGCCCCAGTGGTATCCATCTTATTGACATAAGCGATACGGGGGACATTGTATTCTTCCGCCTGACGCCATACGGTTTCGGACTGGGGTTCAACACCGCCTTTGGCGCTGAATACAGCCACAGAGCCATCCAGGACACGCAGTGAGCGTTCAACTTCAACGGTGAAGTCGACGTGCCCCGGGGTGTCGATGATGTTAATGGAATGGCCTTTCCAATGGCAGGTCGTAGCAGCGGAAGTAATCGTAATACCACGTTCTTGTTCCTGGACCATCCAGTCCATGGTAGCAGCCCCATCATGGACTTCACCGATCTTGTGAGTCTTACCGGTGTAGAACAGGATCCGTTCCGTGGTCGTAGTTTTACCGGCATCGATGTGAGCCATGATGCCGATGTTTCTGATTTTATCTAAGGGAAACTCTCTACCCACGAATTACTCCTCCTTAAGGAATCTTACCAACGATAGTGAGCAAAAGCTCTGTTTGCTTCAGCCATCTTGTGCGTGTCTTCCCGCTTCTTCACGGAAGCACCGGTATTGTTGGCGGCATCCATCAGTTCGCCGGCAACCCGTTCGCACATGGTCTTTTCACCGCGCAGGCGGGAATAGTTGACCAGCCACCGGATCCCCAGGGTGGTTTTCCGGTCAGCTCTGACTTCCACAGGGACCTGGTAGTTGGCACCGCCTACCCGACGAGCTTTGACTTCCAGGACAGGCATTACGTTCTTCATGGCAGCATCGAATACTTCCATGGGATCCTTTCCGGTCTTGGAATGGATCAGATCGAATGCGTCATATACGATACGCTCAGCAACACCTTTTTTGCCGTCGAGCATAATCTTGTTGATGAATCTGGTTAACAGTTTGGAACCATATACTGGATCCGGTAATACGTCTCTTTTGGTTACAGGACCTTTTCTCGGCATCTGTATTTCCTCCTTCGTTATTGTCTCATTCTACAGCGGCAGCTGATTATTTCTTAGCTGCTTTGGGGCGCTTAGCGCCATATTTGGAACGGCCTTGGTTGCGATCAGCAACACCGGCGGTATCCAATGCGCCGCGAATGATGTGATAACGAACACCAGGAAGGTCCTTGACTCTTCCGCCTCTGATCAGGACAACGCTGTGTTCCTGCAGGTTATGGCCAATACCAGGAATGTAAGCAGTGACTTCAATACCATTGGTCAGACGGACACGAGCAACCTTCCGCAGAGCAGAGTTAGGTTTCTTCGGAGTGGTGGTGTACACTCTCGTGCAGACACCGCGTTTTTGCGGTGAATTTTTCAATGCTGGCGCCGTGGATTTTTGAGTAATGACTTGTCTACCTTTACGAACCAATTGGTTGATTGTAGGCATTCCGGCACCTCCTTTCTCGAGAATAAGATTTAATGATTATGAAGATCTGCCGTTTCCAGCAGATTCTACCGGGTTTTGAGCACAGCAGCGACGGATGCTCCCACATGGATACCGCAGGCCTTGCCAAGCTCCTGCATGGTAGGCACCGTCTCCACGGTGATGCCTTTGGCTTCACACAGGTCTCTTACTGGACCCGTAACATGTGCATCTGCATCCTGAGCGATCAGGACCCCTGCGGCCTGATCCCTGGCAATGGCCTTTTGGGACTGTTTCACTCCGACAACAACCGGCGAACCGTTTTTTACGTCTGCGAGAAACATTTGACACCTCCAAAAGACATACTACCCCTCTGTGACACTGTGGTATTGTAACATTCCTGACAGCTGATGTCAATATTTTTTTACGGTTTTTTTCGGTTTTCGCCCTCATTTTATGCGCTTCTTTCTTTACACAGTTCCACGTGTTTCTTTTAGCGTAGATAAGGGCAAATTTCCTTGCCTCCCAGACATTGGTACTGTAGTAAAGCAGAGAAATTTTCTCGAATTTGCGTTCAATTCAGCCAGAGTAAATGCTCCTTTTATGTAGAAGTTCACAAAGTTTTTACAAATAAAAATAGGGCTGTGAATAAATGAATCCTCATTTTTTCACAGCCCTATTTTTTGTCACTGGTCACTTGTCTCTGGTCACTAGACGAGGGAAGGCAGCCAGGCTGTGGCTGCCTTTCATTGTATGATACTGGCTCAGACGCTTTTAGCTTGTCAGCTGACCGTTGACATCCTTTATCTCTTATATCCCGGAGTATTGTTGATCAAAGCGATGAATACCAGATCTTCTTTCCCCGTGTTCAGCAGACCGTGGGTGCCTCCGTCGGCACAGAACGTCACATCCCCCGCCTTCACTGTGAGTTTCTTGTCCTCATCGGTATATTCCCCTTCGCCTTTCAGCAGATAATAGGTCTCGTTGTTCCCCAGGTGCTGGTGGACCGGGACGGCGCAGCCCGGATGCAGGGTGATCTGGGCAAACAGGTCATTGGTGCCCTGGAAGACGGACGGATCTACCAAGATTTCTTTTTCAATGGTCCCCGTCCCTGGATTGTTGACCACCTGTTTCTGTTTTGTCGTAAATACTGCCATGGGTAACTCCTCCTTTGCTGTTCTTGGCTGTATTATAGCCAATTTCGACCGCTTTCTCAATGCTTCCCTTTCCGGTTCTCACGGATCATCTTCTTGCTGGTCTTGTACACCTTAGCCAGCCCGGAGACAAGGAGGATCCCCATAGCGATGGCCGTAGCGTCCAGTGCGGCAGAGACAAAGGTGTGCATCCCCTGGCTGTAGGCGTTGAGCATGGTGTAGTTCATGGCCCGATACAGGGGAAGTCCAGGCACCAAGGGGATGATCCCTGGGATGGAAAAGATCGGCACCGGCTGCCGGTACCAGCGGGCAAAGATTTCACTGCAGATGGACAGAGCCACCGTCCCGGCAAAGTTGCTGAGCATGGAGCTGAGGCCAAATCCACTGAGGAGGACGATATAGACCCCAAAGCCCACCATCCCCACAAAGCCAGCTTTATACAGGCAGTTTTTCGGACATTTGAACAACTGTCCAAAAGCCACCGTAGCAAAAAAAGAGAACAGCGTCTTGATGAAAATGGTTGCTGCCAGCGGCATAAGCGCCTCCTACAAATACAGTATCCCCAGGACGGTGGCAATGCCAATGGCCACTCCGCCCACCAGGAAAATGGCTTCTCCTGCCCGGCAGGTACCGCTGAGCAGGTCCCCTGCCATAAAATCCCGGATGCCGTTGGTAAAAGCCATCCCTGGCAGATAGGGCATCACGCCCCCAGCAATGGCCAGTTCCATCACCAGATCCGGGCAGACCATACGGAAAAGCACTACAATCAGGCAGATAAGGGCTCCTGCCATGGTCGTTTCCCAGAAGCTGCTGGGACGGAAAGGGGCAACCGCCTTGACAAAAGCCATGGACAGCAAGGATCCCAGGAAAGCCGCCAGGAACTCCCAGACTCCGCCCCCTAGAACCACCGCAAAAAAGCCGCCCGCCAGCCCGGACCAAAAGATTTCTTCCCGGACCGGCCGGGGTTTCCGCATGGTCTTTTCCTCCAGGATGGCCATGGTATCCTGGAAGCTTTTCCCCCAGGTGGGCATATGGAAACTCATATCGTTCACTTCACTGATCAGAGTCAGATCCGTCCCCCGATGGGTCACTCGATACATCAAACTGGCCCCTTCCATGGTCTCTTCTCCGATCATGATCAGCGAAGGGGTACAAAAAGCTGCAATGGTATGCATGCCTCCCTCATGGCAGATCCGCAACATGGTATCTTCCACCCGGTAGGTCTCAGCTCCGCTGACCAGCAGGATCTTCCCCGCTGTCAACGCGATTTTCAACACCTGTTCCTTGGTCATGGAGGCTAAGGTACTTTTCGTCATGATCTTCACCTCTATTGGGCAAACAGCGCTCCCACCGCAGCTCGGAACCGGTTGGCCCCGCCCATGGAAGGATGGGGAACCGTCGCACAGGGCACTCCGTACTTTTCCAAGGTCCCGGCGCTTTTCCGGCCAATAGCGATGACTTGGAGACCGGGGACCATTTCCAGCAGCATCCGGGCATAGACGATGCCCTGATCCAGTTCCGGTCCGGTGGGGGTCCGGTTGGTCAGGATGCCGGAGGGTTTATAAGGATGGAAGGGAAAAATGTTCCATAAGATGGTCTGGAAAGGCGCCAGTCCCTGGTTGGCCAGTTCTCCCCACATAATAGTAGCCGTAGGTTCATTGAATCCCTGCTCTTTCTGCTTCCGATTCAGCAGAGGACTTTTTGGATTGCTGGTCCGCCGGTAGTCCCAGCCCTCTCCCAGCACCACTTCCGGACGCACTGTGGGATGGTATCCCAAAAGGATCCGTTCACTGGTCATGGCCATGCCGGAAAAATGGCCCCCCTGGTATCCCAGCCCTTCGGCGATGAACAGGAACCGGGCCTTCTGCCGGAGCTGGAGATAGCGGCGGAAATTGGCTGCCCGGATCACCGGGGCTTCCGGCCCGATATCGCAGGAGGGATCGTATTCCCTCCAAGGATTGAAACAGCCGTCCCCCTGGAACTGCTGCAGTGCCTGTAAAAATTCCTCGATCGTCATTCCAATGACTCCATGAGCTTTTCCCATTTGTCCATGAGTCCATCCAGGATTTTCTCCTGCTGGGCATATTCCTCCGCCAGCCGCGTACTGGTTGCCAGATCCTGCTGATTGGCCGGATCCGCGATTTTCACACTGAGCACTTTCTGGAGTGCTTCATATTCCCGGATCTTCAGTTCTACCTGGGGCAGCAGTTTCTGGGCTTCCGCCGGACTATAGGGCTTTTTCTCTACTTTCTTTTCTAGCTGGGCCGGTTTGGCCGGAACCGGTTCCGGAGCTGCCTTGGCTGCCATTTTTTCTTCCGTCCGGGGGGCAGCAGGAGCCGCAGCAGCCGCCTGTCGGCTCCTGTTCTTGTCCCGTTCCTCCAGATAGAAGTCGTAATTTCCTTTGTAGTCGGTCACATGGCCATCTTCCACCGCCCAGATCCGTCCGGCCACCTCATTCACCAGATACCGGTCGTGGCTCACCAAGAGCACCGTTCCGTCAAAAGTCTCCAAGGCAGCTTCCACCGCTTCCTTGGCAGCAATATCCAGGTGGTTGGTGGGTTCGTCCAAAAGCAGACAGTTGGCCCCGTCCAGCACCAGTTTTAGCAGCACCAGCCGAGCTTTCTGGCCCCCGGACAGGGTCCCGATCACCTTGAACACATCCTCCCCGTGGAACATCATGCTCCCCAGGAGCCGACGGGTCTGTTCGTCGGTGAGGCCGTATTCCGTCAAGAAGTTCTCCATGATGGTCTGTTTTTCGTCCAGTCGTTCGTAACTCTGGGAAAAATAGCCGATCTTCACCCGGTTCCCGATCCGGGCTTCTCCCTTCAAGGGCGGCAGTTCCTGGAGGATGGTCTTCAGCAGAGTGGATTTCCCGCAGCCGTTAGGGCCGATAATAGCCACCTTCTCCCCCCGGCGCAGGGTCAAGTCCACATCCTGGAGCAAGCGGTGCTCAGGATACCCTGCATCCAGGTGTTCCAGCATGATCACCTTTTCCGCACATTCTGCCGCATGAGGCAGCCGCAGCTGGAATTCCTCTTCCTGTACCGGGGCATCGATCCGTTCCAGCCGGTCCAGCTGGGACTGGCGCCCCCGAGCCATCTTGCTCTTGATTCCCGCCTTGAACCGCCGGATATAGGCTTCCTGCCGGGCGATATATTCCTGCTGAGCCTCATAGGCACGGGTCTGGGTCAGCACCTGGATCTCCTTTTGTTCCAGATACCGGGAATAATTCCCTTTGAACCGGTGGATCGTGCCCCCTTCCATTTCCAGGATCTCTTCCACCACATTGTCCAGGAAAGCTCGGTCATGGGAGATCACCAGCACGCCCCCCCGGAATTCCCTGAGGTAGTTTTCCAGCCATTCGCTCATGACGATGTCCAGATGGTTGGTAGGTTCGTCCAAGATCAGGAGATCCGGAGAATTCACCAGAGCCGCTGCCAGCTGGAGCCGGGTCTTCTGGCCTCCGGACAGTTTGTCCGCCCGCCACTGCCAGGTTTCCTCCGGGTATCCCAGGCCGATCAGCACCCGTTTGATGTTGCTTTCATAGTGATACCCGTCCAGATGGGCATACCGACTTTCCGTCCGGGCGTACTGGTCCAGGATATCCTGGAGTTTCTCTCCCTGGGCCCGGCCGCTTTCTTCTTCCAGTCGGCGCATCTTCTCCCGCAGGTCCAGGATATCCGGACAGGCATGCTGCATGAACTCCCGGACCGTTTCTTCCCGGAAATCATCGAATCCCTGCTCTACATAGCCCAGCCGCAGTTCCCCGGCAAATTTCACCGCCCCTCCGTCAGCAAAATCCGGATCCAGGAGGCACCGGAGCAAGGTGGTCTTGCCGCTGCCATTGACACCCACCAGGCCTACCTTTTCCCCCTGGCGGAGGGTAAAACTCACATTTTGAAAAATATCGTGGACGCCGAAACTTTTCTTCAAGCCGTCCACGGTCAGCAAAATATCCATACCGCTTATTTCTCGTATCCTTTGGGATGTCCTTCATGCCACCGCCAGGCCGTTGCCACGATTTCCTCGATATTGCTGTGGCGGGGTTCCCAATGGAGCTCCTTCTTGATTTTTTCCGAAGAGGCGATCAGTTTCGCCGGATCCCCGGCCCGCCGGGCCTCTTCCTTTACGGTAAAGTTCCTGCCGGTGACCTTCTTCACCGCCTCGATGATTTCCCGGACGGAGAAGCCGTTTTCCGTCCCCAGGTTATAGGTCCGGCAGCCGCCTCCCTTCCGGAGATGGTCCATAGCCAGCACATGGGCACTGGCCAGATCCTTCACATGGATGTAGTCCCGCAGGCAGGTCCCGTCCGGAGTCGGATAATCCGTGCCAAAAATGGAAACGCTTTCCCGCTGGCCCAGGGCCGCTTGGATGATCAGGGGGATCAAATGGGTCTCCGGCCGGTGGTCTTCCCCGATATTCCCCAAAAGGGCCGCACCGGCTGCATTGAAGTACCGCAGAGCCACATAGCGCAGACCGTAGGCATGGCTATAATCCGCCATCATCTTTTCGATCATCAGTTTCGTGCGGCCGTATACATTGGTAGGCTGGAGGGGCATGTCCTCCGTAATGGGCACCTGCTCCGGTTCCCCATAGACTGCTGCCGTAGACGAAAATACCAGCTGCTCCACGCCCGTTTCCCGCATGGCGTCCAAGAGTCCCAGGGTACCGGCTACATTATTGTAATAATATTTTCCCGGATTCACCATGGATTCCCCCACTTGGCTGCTGGCAGCAAAATGGAGCACTCCATCGATCTCATATTCCCCCAGGACATGCTTCAGGAAATTGAAATCGTGGATATCACCCTCGATCAGCTGGACCTTGTCTGACACCGCATCCACATGGCCCGTGCTGAAATTGTCATAAACAATGGGAGTATACCCGTTGGCCGTCAGTTCTTCTACCACATGGGAGCCGATATAACCGGCTCCTCCAGTTACCAGTACATTCATCCGATTATCTCCTTCTTACGCCCGTTCTCCGCCGATCAATTCCAGCATTTCCCGAGTCTTCTGTTTCAACAGGTCCTTATCCCCCCGGGTCTCCACATTCAGCCGCACCACCGGTTCCGTATTGGATTTCCGAAGATTGAACCGCCACTCATCATAGACCACGCTGAGTCCGTCCATCCGATCCTGGATGCCGGAATGGAAATGGCTGGACAGCCGTTCCAATACAGCGTCCGCGTCTTCCACTTTCAAGTTGATTTCCCCACTGCAGGGGTATTCATTGATCCGGGCATCCACCATCTGGGACAGCGTCATCCCGGACGTGGAAATCAAGGAAATCAGCAGCAGCCAGGGGATCATCCCGCTGTCACAATAGGAGAAATCCCGGAAATAATGGTGGGCACTCATCTCGCCCCCATAGATGACACCCTGTTTCCGCATGCATTCCTTGATGAAAGCATGGCCGCTCTTGCAGCGGACCTGCTGTCCGTCGTACCGGGCGATGATTTCTTCTGTATTCCAAGTCAGCCGGGGATCGTACAGGATTTTGCTGCCAGGATGTCTCTGTAGGAAATACTGGGCGAACAGCCCCACCAGATAATACCCTTCGATGAACCGGCCGTTCTCATCAAAGAAGAAGCAGCGGTCGAAGTCTCCGTCCCAAGCGATCCCCAAGTCGGCATGGTTTTCCTTCACAGCTTCCGCCGTAGCGGCCCGGTTCCCGGGCAGGAGAGGATTGGGCACCCCGTTGGGGAAGGTCCCGTCCGGCTGCTCATTGACCAGGATGAACTGGCAGGGCAGATGTTTGGCCAGTTCTTTCACAATGGGACCGGCGCCCCCGTTCCCTGGATTGGCCACGATTTTCAAAGGCAGGAGGCTCTTCACATCGATATAGGAAAGAAGATGGTCCACATAGCTGGGAAGGATGTCCACTTCTTCATAGGATCCCCGGGTTTCCGCTTTGGGAACTTGGCTCTCGAAGTCCTCGGCAGCTACCAGTTTTGCCAGATCCTGGAGACCCGTATCCGCTGAAATAGGCCGGGCCCCGGAGCGGACCAGCTTCATGCCATTATAGTCCTTGGGATTGTGGCTGGCGGTGATCATCATACCCCCGTCCGTTTCCAGATGAGCCGTAGCAAAATACATCATCTCCGTCCCACACTGGCCCAGATCCAGTACATCCGCTCCCCCATCCCGCATACCGTCTACGGCAGCCTGGCTGAGCGCCTGCCCACTGAGCCGGATATCATGTCCTACCACCAGCTTTTTGGCTTTAAGCTTCCAGGCCAGGGCCCGTCCCAGCCGATAGGCCAGGTCTTCATTCACTTCTTCCGGGACAATCCCCCGGATATCATACGCTTTGAACGCTTTCGTACTGATCACAATGGTTCCTCCCACAGATTAGTCTTTTTCATCCAAGAGTGCCAGGTTTTCCGTCGGCAGCAGGTCCTGAGCCTTACCCAAAGGGCCCCTCAGCCCGCTGCGGTTCAAGATGGCCATACTGCCGTTCTTCAAGACGATATCGGTCCGCGCCAATTCCCGGAGGACAAAGCCCAAGGCCACTACAAAATTCAGCCGGTCCTTTTCCTCCAGGGTAAACTGCGTATAATCTGTTTTTGTCGTAAGCAGATGCTGTAAGAAGAGGATCTGCTCCCGCTGCTCATTTTTCAGGACCTCCATGGTCTTATAGACATGGCTCACTACTTCCAGCAGCCGTTCTCCCCGCGCTTCCGCATCAGCCAGCAGCAGGGACTGGGTATCCGTATCCGTTTTGAACTTCACAGCCTCGTCCTTGGTCATCTTGGAACCATCTTTGTCGGAAAAATATCCGGGACGCAGCACTTTCGGGAAACACATGATGGATTCCAGCACGCTCATTTCATCCAAGGCGGTGACTTCCGATGTGTACAAGGGCTGGTCCATGATCTTTTCCATGACCAGTTTGGCCTCATCCCGTTCCAATTCGGACTGGCTGTAAGAACTAGCCGCGCCCCCCTGGAGAGCCACCACGGTCAGCATGCCGGTCCCTTCCGTATCCAGCTTTTTCTCTTGGATCCGTTCCACTACCCGACGGATCCGTTTCAATTTCCGTACATCTTGGGGCAGCATATGGAGATTCTTATGGCTCTTATACGTATAATGGCCCGGCAGATTCTCGATTTTTTCCAGAATGGCAAAGACCTTGTCATAACAGCCCCAGACATGGAGCTTCAGATGCCCCAGATTTTCCACTTCCGGCATCAGCCGTTCCAAAGTCTTATAGAATTTAAACCGTTCCTCATTGTACCGTTCGATGGCATTTTTCACCATATTCTCAGAGCTGGTGGCACTTCTGTACAATTGCAGTCCGGCAGCCCCAATCCCGGCAGCCGCCCATACAACAAGCGGTATTGGCATGACAGTTCCCTCACTTCCCGCACTGTACCCACAGCGGATACAACATAACTCTACAAATTATAGCCTGATTCCCCCCGTTAGTCAAAACGAAAAGCCGTTGAAACACTTTCCTTTCCGTTGTAAAATGAGAAGATAGAACCAAAGAGGAGGAACATCCATGAAAAAATTCCTGGCCCTGGCCACCCTGCTTGTTGTCCTTCTGGCACTGCCCCTGACGGCAGGTGCCGAACGCAGCGGCTGGAAGAGCAATACCTTTCCTTTCAAGAATGTCAAAGTCGTTTATCTCAAAGATCTCAGCCGGCAGGATACGGACTTCCGAAAAGCCCATCCCGCCTTTACCCGGGATGACGATGCAGTCCGCAAGACCCTGCTGACTCTGGAACGTGACTTCAAAAAAGAGGGGGTCACCGTGTACAGCAATCCAGTGATGCTGCCGGACAAGAAACTCCGGAACACCATCACGCTGCAGGTGCAGGTGAATCACGTAGGAACAGAAACTCCTGACGGAACGGAACCTTCCGTCCAAAAGGGCAGCAAACTGGCCAAAGGTGAAACGGCCTATGCCAGCGTCAGCTTCCTGGCCACCAAAAATGGCCAGGCCATTTACCAGGTCATCGATGACCGCACCAGCACGGAATACGATTCCGATGTCCTGCTGGCCTCCATCATTCGGACCGCCACGGATGAGATGACGAAGAATGTGAAGAAATGAAAAGATGGGCTGTTGCATGTAACGTGCAACAGCCCATCTTTTTGTCCGCGGTCTCGAGTAAGAGGTCAGACCGGATCTACCGAACCTATCAGTTTGCCCGCCATAAACAGGACGGTGCTGCTAAGCTAGACGAACCTGCCTTTACTGAAATCCGGATCTCCGTTCCTTACAAGTCCGTACTTTTTACGTTTCACTCTTCACTCTTCGCCCTGCACTTTATTCTTTCCCAAAGCCCACACCATGGAAGCCCCCTGGCACAGGGCCAGGATCAGCAGCAGGCGGAAGGCATGGGCAGTGCCCAGGCTGGTGCCTTCCGTCAGATCCCGTCCTGCCTGGCCGGCAGCCACCAGAGCCGCACAGACGGAAGTTCCCACCGCCCCGGCCAGCTGCTGAAGGGTATTGCACACGGCATTGCCATCTGGCTGCATTTCTTCCGGCAGACTCTCCAGGGCATAGGTCAGGATATTCCCTGCCGACAGCCCCTGTCCCAGGGTGAACACCGCATAAATGGCTGTAAACCAGGTGATTCCCGCCTTTCCCAAGGCAAACTGATAAAACAGGAAACTGAGGACAATGGCACTGCTGCCCAGGAGCAGCGGTCTCCGGGCACCCAGCTGGTCATAGAGCCGGCCGCTCACTGGGGCCAGGGCCGCCCCCAGGAGACACCCGGGCAGCAGGATGCACCCGGCGGAAAAAGGATCCGCCCCCAAGACGATCTGGGCATAGTTGGGCAGCAGGAAGCCCACTCCCAGGCACAGGAACTGGATCAGGAGCAGTCCCAGCACCGCTCCATCGAAAGCTGGCACTTGGAACACCTGGAGATTCAGCAGAGGCGTGGCCCCAGTCCACCAAAGCCAGTTTTCCTGCCGGACAAAGACTGCCAGGGCCAGCCCCATCAGCCCGGCCAGCCCCAACAGTGGCAGCACCGGCAGCACCGTCCCGTAACTGCACAGCAGCAGGAGACAGGGCAGAGCCACCGCCAGACACCCTAGACCGAACCAGTCAAAGGGCCGGAGGCCCCAGGCTGAAGACTGGCGGATGGCATACACCCCCACCCCCAGAGAAAACAGCAGTCCGGGCACCAGGGCGGCAAAGATCATCCGCCAGCCGAAATGGCCGATGATGTATCCCCCCAGGGAAGGCCCCACTGCCGGAGCCAGGGCGCATACCAGCATGGCTGCCCCCATCATGGTGCCGATTCTGTCCAACGGTGCCTGTTCCAGCACCAGGTTGAACATGAGAGGCAGACCGATGCCCGTACCGGCCCCCTGGAGCAGCCGCCCCAGAAGCAGCAGGGGAAAATTACCCGCCACCCCGTCCAGCACGGTGCCAGCAAAAAACAGCAGGTTCCCGGCCACAAAGAGTTTCTTCAAAGGGAACCGCTGTTTCAGGTAGCTGGAAGTGGGGATCACCACCGCCAGCACCAGCAGATACCCGGTGGTCAGCCACTGGACCGTAGAAGTGCCCACGGAAAATTCTTCCATCAGGGTGGGAAAGGTCACGTTCATGGCCGTCTCGATCACCACCCCAGTAAAAGACAGGAGGCCGGCTGCCAGGATGGACAGAAACAGCCGGGCATCAGCCCGGCGCACAAAAGTATTGGATTCATTTTTCACAGGCTTCACCTTCGGATAGAAAAATAGACTTTAAAAATAAATGGTAGACAACATTCCGAAAAAAGTCAAGAAAAAGGGGCTGCTGCTTGCGCAGCATCCCCGTCATACGTCATAGATCATACGTCATACGCTGATGGAAGCCAGCTTTGCTGGCGTCAAATTTATGAAAATCATTTGAATCCTGCAACAGATTTTGAGATTTCAAAATCAATTTGTAAAAATTGATTTCCAAAAGCGTATAACGTATGACGTCTGACCTATGACAAAGTGGGTATTGCACGTACTATGCAATACCCACTTTTTTATTTCAGATAGGTCTGATAGAACTGATCGATTTTGTCAAAAGGAATCTTATCCAGCTGGTCGTACAGGTCCGTGTGGGTGGCTCCCGGCACGATCACCAGTTCCTTGTTGCTGCCCTTCAATTTTTTGAAGGCATCTTCACTGAAATACCGGGAATGGGCCTTTTCCCCGGCGATCACCATCACCGCGCTCTGGATCTCACTGCTCCGCTGGAGGAAGGGCAGGTTGATGAAGGACAGGGCAAAAGTCTTGTTCCAGCCCCCTACGGAATTCACAGACCGGGGATGGAAGCCCCGCTTGGTTTCATAGTAGGCGGAATACTGTTTGACGAATTCCGGGGTATCCGGTTTCAGTTCATCCATTTTCAGGTTCGCGCCGGCCCGGGCGAAGGTATCGTTCTTGTAGTCTTCCGTCCTCTGGTCATTCATGGCTTCCAGTTTCTGATGGCGCTGTTCCGGGCTGTCTTCCTTGTCGAAATACCCGCTGGCCAGCACCCGGGTCATGTCGTACATGGTGGAGCTCACCGTGGCCTTGACCCGGGTATCCATGGCCGCGTCGTTAAGAGCGATGCCCCCGAACCCGCAGATCCCCAGGATCCCCAGCTTGTTGGCGTCCACGTCCTTCTGGTTGGCCAGAAAATCGATGGCCGCCGAAAAGTCTTCCGTATTGATGTCCGGGGAGGCCACGTTCCGCACATTGCCGCCGCTTTCCCCAGTGAAGGAAGGATCAAAGGCCAGGGTGATGTAACCCCGTTCTGCCAGCTGCTGGGCATAGAGCCCGGAAGACTGTTCCTTCACCGCCCCGAAAGGACCGCTCACCGCAATGGCCGCCCGCTTTTCCCCAGCTTTCATCCCTTTGGGAGTGTACAGATCCGCTGCCAGGGTGATCCCGTACCGATTGTGGAAGGTCACCTTCTGATGATCCACTTTATCGCTTTTGGGGAACACTTTGTCCCATTCCTGGGTCAGATGGAGTTTTTCCGTCTTGACCCCCGGGCTCAGCATTTCGCTGGCCGGTTTTGCCGTTTGTGCCGCTGCCATGGTTTCTCTGCCTCCTCCCATCTGCAGCAGGCTGGTGCCCAGTACTGCCGTCAGAAGGACTATTTTCATCTTTTTACTGATTCTCATTGCCGTCTCCTTTCCTCTCACAGGCTTTCCCGGAAGATTTCTTCGATTTCCTTCTGATCCAGGACTTTATAGCCGCCGTCCAGGATCAGGGTCCCCTTGACCATAGCCGGGATCATGTCTTCGGTGGCCCCCAGTTCCCGCAGGTTCCTGGCCAGTCCCAGCTCTCCCATCCATACTTCCATGGCCTGGATGCCTTCTTCGGCAATCTTCCGGTCGCTTTTCCCGGCGGGATCCACATTCCATACCGTTTCCGCAAACCGCTTGAATTTGGGCAGGCCGTAGGGCAGGATGTGCCGGTAATAGGCGGGGGATACCGCCGCCAGGGTCATGCCATGAGCTGCGCTGGTCACCCCGCCCACTGCCTGCCCCAGCATATGGACCATCCAGTCGGTGGTCTTGCCCTTGGCGATCAGGGTGTTCAGAGCCCAGGTGGCATCCCACATCAGGTTGCTCCGGGTTTCATAATCCTGGGGATTCCGGATGGCGATCCGACTGGCATGGATCACGGACCGCATGAGCCCTTCTGCCAGATAATCGCTGGTGTTGTCGTCGATGCCGGAAAAATACTGTTCACAGATGTGGTTGAACATATCGTAGATGCCGGATACCATCTGGTACTTGGGCAAGGTCATGGTGTAGGAGGGATCCATGATAGCGAACCGGGGGAACACCCGTACATCGGCAAAGGCCTTGCCACGTTTCTCTTTCGTTGCCGGGTTGGTGATCACGGAGCCGGCGTTCATTTCGGACCCGGTCCCCACCATGGTGAGCACACAGCCCACCGGCACAACTTCACAGGTGGGTTCTTCGAACCGCAGGAAGTATTTGTCCCAGGGATCTTCCTCTTCATGGATGGACATGCCCAGGGCCTTGGCATAGTCGATGCAGGAGCCGCCCCCTACCGCCAGGATGAAGTCCGCCTTGTGCTGCCGGGCAGTGGCAATGCCTTCCCGGAGTTTGTCGATGGTAGGGTTGGGCATGACCCCGGAGATTTCCGTCACATCTTTGCCGGCGGCTTCCAGCTGGTGGCATACGGCGTCATAAATGCCGTTCTTTTTGATGGAACCTCCCCCGTAAACCAGTACCACCTGGCTGCCGTAGGGTTTCAGGGCTTCAGCCAGGTTTTCCACGGCACCCCGGCCGAAGAACACTTTGGTGGGATTTTCATAGGTAAAATTTCCAAGCATATATTTTTCTCCTTTGCATTTGTTGGCTGCATTCGTTTGACATCTTCAGTATAAGGGGAATGTCTTTTCATGTAAAATTCTTTATTTTAATCTCATTTAATACGTTTACTGCATGGTATAATGGGATCAAGGAGGAGATACCATGGATATGGAAACCCTGGAAAACTTTCTGGTGATTGCCCGGGAAAACAACATTACCCGAGCGGCCCAGATCATCCATATTACCCAGCCCACCCTGTCTCGGCAGCTGAAGGCCCTGGAAGAAGAGCTGGTCAGACCCCTGTTCTACCGGGAAAACCGCCGGCTGTCCCTGACTCCGGAAGGGATCCTGTTCCGGAAACGGGCGGAAGAACTGTTGGAACTGTACCGGAAGACCCGGTCCGAAATCCGCTCCTCCGCCGAAATCGCCGGGGACATTTACCTGGGCACCGGGGAAACCGACGTGATCCGGCTGATTTCCCAGGTGGCCGTTGGCTTTTCCCGGCAGCATCCGGGGATCCGGTACCGGATCTTCAGCAGTGATGGGGAAGGGGTCCGGGAACGGCTGAACAAAGGACTCCTGGATCTGGGGCTGGTGTACGGCCCTTCGGACCCGGAAAAATTCGCAAGCGTACCCCTGGATCAGGAAGACCGGTGGGGCATCCTGCTGCCCCGGACCCATCCCCTGGCTTCCCAATGCAGCCTGACCCCGGAACAAATCCGGGACCTGCCCCTGATCCTGTCCCAGCAGGCCCTGAAATCCGGCATGCTCCAGACCTGGCTGGGAAAACCGCTGGAAGAGCTGAACATCATCGGCACCTACACCCTTCTGACCAATGCGGCCAAAATGGTAGCCGGAGGCCTGGGCTGCGCCATGGGCTTCGACGGCCTCATCAACACCACCGGCTCTCCCCTGTGCTTCCGGCCCTGTGATCCGCCCCTCACGGACCAGCTGTCCCTGATCTGGAAAAAAGACCACCAGTTTTCCCCGGCGGTACAGGCCTTCCAGGAACTTCTGCTGCAGAATTTCGCAAAATAAAAGGGGGGTGTGAAAAAATTCACACCCCCAGTCGCAGGTCGCGAGTCACGGGTCGAGGCTCGTGACCAAAGGGGCTGTGAAAAATGAGTCCTCATTTTTTCGCAGCCCCTTTTCATCCTCTTATTTCACTTCTTTGAACACGCTCTTGGGCTGGCCGCAGAGAGGGCAGACCCAGTCATCGCTTTCGCTGTTGATGTCCCCTTCGTATTCATATCCGCATACCGGGCACACATAGACCTTCTTGGCTTTTTCCTTCTTTTCTCCCTGAGGATACCGGACCAGGATTTCGCCCATCAGCACGCCATGATGGCCTTCCTGTTTGGCGAACACTTCCATTTCGTCAGCGGCTTCGGCAAAACCGGCAGCCCGCACCTTGTCGGCCATGGCTTTCACCTGGGCTTCCCCATTGGTTTCCGCCTTCTGGAGGGTTTTCACCAGACCCCAGAAATCCTGGGGATATTTCCCGCTGATCACGGCGTAGAAGCCTGCATGGACCGCTTCCTGGTTAGCGGCTTCGATGAACATGGGCACCAGATCATCATAGCCCTGTTCCTTGGCCAGCCGGGCCAGTGCGTAATACATCATGGTGCCGTTGGCTTCAGCCTGCATCATGGTCTTCATGATGGATTCCAGTTCCGTTCCTTTTGCCTGTCCGTAAATGCTCATAGTCTTTTCCTCCTGTTTTCCTCTTGGCACCGGGCAAGCGGTGCCCTCTGTTTCTTTTCTTATGGCCATCAGCCTCTTGCGAAAATCATTATACCGGCTTTATTTAATTTTGTCAAATTAGATTTTATTAAATTTTATTTGTTTTCATGTTTTCTTCCTGCTACAATAAAGTACAGCCAAAAGTTTTTCCGTACTGGAGGTATGATCAATATGAACGAAAAGGATGCCTGCAATCCCCTGCTGTTGGGGAACCAGCTCTGCTTTCCCCTGTATGCCAGCGCCCGAAAGATTGTGGCTGGCTACACTCCCTTCCTGAAAGAAATCGGTCTCACCTATGCCCAGTATGTAACCATGATGGTGCTCTGGGAAGAAAAAGCCATCACCATGCACGACCTGGGAAAACGGCTGTACCTGGATTCCGGAACCCTAACCCCGGTGCTGAAGAAGCTGGAGACCGTGGGCTATGTGAAGCGCTACCGGAAGCCCGATGACGAACGGGTGGTGGTGGTGGAAATCACCCCTGCCGGCCTGGCTCTCCGGGACAAAGCCCTGCAGGTCCCCCATGCCATGGGCTGCCTGATCAACCGGAAAGGTCCCCTGTTCACAGCCGAAGAAGTGGCCGATCTGAAAGAAAAACTGTACCGGATCCTCCACGTGCTGGAGGGGTAAAAAGAGGGGCTGCTGCATGCGCAGCAGCCCCTCTTTTGGGGTCACTAGTCACTTGTCTCTGGTCACTAGACGCTGGAAGGAACCCGGGCTGCGGGTTCCCCAGATAATATAAAACCAAGAATGTACGGAAAATAGAAACAATGATTTTAGCAGTAAAAAACCGATTTTGTACATTCAAAAATTTGCTTGCAAATTTTATCCTTCAGCCAGTGACAAGTGACGGGCAGCTTTGCTGCCCCTAGACAAAGGGGATGTTGCATTTCACGTGCAACATCCCCTTTTTATTCACTTCTTCACCACATCGATGTTCCCGTCCTGGAACACCACTTCGATGTGGTCCCCTCTCTGGATCTCGCCCCGGACGATCTTGTTGCTCACCACGGTTTCCACCGTGTGGACAATCAGTCTCTTCAGGGGACGGGCCCCAAAGGCAGGATCGAACCCAGCTTTGGCCAGGTAGGCGATGGCGTCGTCGGTGGCCGTCAGGGTCAGTTCCAGCTGGCTGTGCAGCCGGCTGCCCAGATGGTTCAGGATCAGCCGTACAATATCCCTCAGCTGCTCTTCCTGCAGGGGTTTGAACACCACGATGTCGTCCACCCGGTTCAGGAATTCCGGCCGGAAGAACTTCATCAGCATGCTCCGGACTTCGTCCTTGCTGATGGCCCCCTTCTTTTCCATGATCTCATGGGACCCCAGGTTGCTGGTCATGATGATCAGGGTGTTCTTGAAGTCCACCATCCGGCCCTGGCCGTCGGTCAGACGACCGTCGTCCAGCACCTGCAGCAGCACGTTGAACACATCCGGGTGAGCCTTTTCGATTTCATCGAACAGAATCACGGAATACGGATGGCGCCGCACCGCTTCCGTCAGCTGGCCTCCCTCTTCATAGCCCACATAGCCAGGAGGGGCACCGATCAGACGGGACACTGTATGTTTCTCCATGTATTCGCTCATATCGATCCGGATGATGCTCTTTTCATCATTGAACAGCACTTCTGCCAGGGCTTTGGCCAGTTCGGTCTTGCCCACACCGGTGGGCCCCAGGAAGATGAAGGAGCCGATGGGCTTGTTGGGATCCTTGATCCCGGCCCGGGCCCGGATGACGGCTTCGCTGACGGCTTCCACCGCTTCGTCCTGGCCGATGACCCGTTTGTGGAGGATCTCCGGCAGATGGGCCAGTTTCTTCTTTTCCCCTTCCATCAGACGGTTCACAGGGATCCCCGTCCAGGTGCTGACCACCTTGGCAATATCATCCTCGTCCACTTCTTCCTTCAGCAGGCGCTTATCGGAATGTTCCTCTTTTTCCAGAGCCGCCAGCTGTTTCTGGAGTTCCGGCAGCTTGCCGTACTTCAGTTCCGCCAGACGGTTCAGGTCATAGGACCGCTCCGCTTCTTCCATTTCCTTCTTCACATTGTCCATATCCTTCTTCACCTGACGGATCTTGGCAATGCCGCCCTTTTCGGCCTTCCACTGGTCCATGAGCTTGTCGTTCTCACTCTTCAGCTTGGCCAGTTCCTCTTTGATCTTTTCCAGACGGGCCTTGGATGCGTCGTCCTCTTCCTTGGACAGGGCCTGTTCCTCGATCTGGAGCTGGAGCATCCGCCGGCGGCTTTCATCCAGTTCCGTAGGCATGGAATCGATTTCCACCCGCAGACGGGCCGCAGCTTCATCCACCAGGTCGATGGCCTTGTCCGGCAGGAACCGGTCATTGATGTACCGATTGCTCAGGGTTGCGGCCGCCACCAGGGCAGAGTCCTTGATCCGCACCCCATGATGGACTTCATACCGTTCCTTCAGCCCTCTCAGGATGGAAATGGTATCCTCCACACTGGGTTCCTTCACCAGTACCGGCTGGAAACGCCGTTCCAAGGCGGAATCCTTTTCGATGTATTTCCGGTATTCCTTCAGGGTGGTGGCACCGATGCACCGGAGTTCCCCTCTGGCCAGCATGGGTTTCAGGATGTTCCCGGCATCCATGGAGCCTTCAGAAGCCCCGGCCCCCACCACCGTATGCAGTTCATCGATGAACATGATGATCTGGCCGGCGGAATCGGACACGATCTTCAGGACTTTCTTCAGCCGTTCCTCGAATTCCCCTCTGTACTTGGCCCCGGCCACCAGGGACGCCAGGTCCAGGGCATACAGGGTCTTGTTCTTCAGGGATTCCGGCACATCACCGGCTACGATCCGGCGGGCCAGCCCTTCCACAATGGCGGTTTTGCCCACACCCGGTTCACCGATCAGCACCGGGTTGTTCTTTTTCCGGCGGGACAGGATCTCGATGGTCCGGCGGATTTCATCGTCACGGCCGATCACCGGGTCCAGCTTCCCCTCCCGGGCTTTCCGGGTCAGGTCCTGGCCGAATTTCTCCAGGGTCTTGCGGTTTTCGTCCGCATCCCCGTTGTTTTCATATTTGTCAATCAGACCCCGGATGGCACTGCGGGTGATCCCGTACTTTTTGCACAGGTCCACCACTTCCGTATCCCCGTCTTCACAAAGAGCGGCCAGCAGATGGGATGCGGTCACCGGATTCTGGCCGGCGGCCTTTTCCGCCAGGGCGAACACCCGGGCCAGACCCGTGCTCATGCTCAACTGATCAGACCCTTTCACGGACGGGATCTGCTTCAGCAACCGATCCACTTCCCGGCTGAACTGAGCCTCATCCACGTTCAGGCTCTTCAACACGAACTTGAAGAACCCGTCCGGCTGGCTGCACATGGCGGACAGCAGATGGACAGTGGTCAGTTCCTGGTTGTAATTCATAACGGCTTGCTGCTGGGCAGCTTCCAACAATCCACGCACTTCGTCACTCAAGCGTTCTGCCTGCATAACAAACACCTCCAAAAACCATTGGATCAATGGGTACTTATCTGATTCAGAGCCCTTAAAAATAGGACCCAGGAAGCCTTTTCCTCACTTCCCGGGTCTTATTGTACCGCTTAAAAGTCAAAAAGTCAAATATTATTTTCGTTTTTTTGACTTTTTTTGATTTTATTTTTCTTGGGCCAAGCAGGACCATTCCGGATGACGGGCCACTTCCCGGAGAAAAGCCTTGCCGGCTTCTTCCGCCTTGGCTCCCCGTTTTTCCGTCCGGATCCCTTCCTGGCCGCAGAGAGCCGCCAGAGCCAGGGTCAGTGTCCGGTCCCGGCTGCCTTCCGCACCTTCTGCCAGGGCACCGGTCCGGGCATAGCTGCAGCAGTACTTCCACCACTGTTCCCCATAGGCCTGCCCCCGCTTCACCAGGCGTTTTTCTCCTAGGCCCTGTTCCAGGGCCAAGAGGCCGGCCAGTTCCTCCATCTGCTCCTTCCGTTCCCAGGGATCCGGATTCCCGGCATCTTCCAGCAGCTGCCAGTCCTGCTGCCAGCGGTTCCAGTGCCCCTGAAGGAAGCTGTCCAAGGTGGGATGCGCTCCGTCCTTCCGAGCCAGGGAAACCAGATACAGCAGCTGCCACAGAACCGCAGCCGCTTCCCGGCCGCACCAGGACGCCCATTCCTGGGCCGCCGCCACCCACCGGTCTTCCAGCCATTGCCAGGCCGGTTCCAGGGACAGCAGCTCTTCCGGAAAAGGTTTTCCCTTCTGCCGGTCAGACACCGCCAGATAGTCCACCGGTTCCAGCCCCTGGAGCAGCCCGTCCAGCAGATCCCGTCCTTTTTTCCAGGAGGTTTGGGACAGGAATCCCTCCCCCAGGTTCCACAGGCCGGCGCATTGCTGGAGCACCTCCAGGAAAGGCCGGTCCTGGAATTCCCGGTCAGCGTCCGGCACCAACAGGTCCAGGCCCTGGCTGAAGATCTGCCGGACCAGAGCCTGCCACACTTCCGACGGTTCCGTTTCCCGGTTCCATTCCGGCCCTTTGGCCGCTTTGGACGGAGTGCCCTTCCAACCCAGCAGATCCAGTCCCCGTTTGAACTTGCTCCGCTCTTCCGGCCACAGGGGGATTTCCCGGGCCAGAGCTGCCGTAAGCCGCAGCAGGTCCCGTTCCTGGCCCCGTTTGAGTTCCAGTTCCAGTTCCTCGATGGGTTCCGTTTTGTCCCCGGCGGTAAGGGTTCCCTGGTCCAGGGCCGCTTCCACCACCGTCACCGCCGACAGCTGGAGGAGCGCCGTCTTCCGGGTAAATTCCACCGTGCACAACGGCAGCAGCTCATCCTCCTGGAGAAGTGTCTGGAGCTTCTGGTCCAGCTGGGAGGCAAAACCCTGGATCACCGCTTCCGGTTTTTCCAGGGGCACCGTATACTCCTCCCGGCTGGAGAAGCCGTTCACCGTCTGCCCCCGGCTTTTCACCGTAGCCTCAAAAGCTTTGCCATCGGTCCTCCGGATCCTGTAGGCCAGACCGGTCCGGGTCAGTTTCCAGTCCCGGGTATCCAGATACTGGTTCCAGAGCTTCAGGGTATGATGACTGCCGGGGATGATCCGTTCCTTGACCAGCGGCAGCTGAAAAAATTTCCTGCGGCCTGCTTTGGTCGACAGCAATTTGATTTCCTTTTCCTGTCCATAAGCCATCTTCTTCCACACTCCCTGATAGATTCTTTCTTTTATTGTAACACATGGCACACTGGCTTTGGATGCGTTGTTTGGTTATATAGGCATCTCCCGGCTGGCCTAAGTCCTGCTTTTTCTTTTCAGAACTATATTTTATTTGACTTTTTATGTATTAAAAGTTATTATTAAAGAAACTTTCGTTTTAATCTTTTCTCACGGTATCTTTAAAGGAGGCTGCCATGCTGAGTCCCAGGGAATTGACAGAAATCCTGAAAACAAATGGCATGAAGATCACCCCCCAGCGCCTGGAAGTCTACCGCGCTTTTACTGGACCGGAGGAGCATCCTACTGCAACGGATATCTACGAACGGGTCAAGGAACAAATGCCTACCCTAAGCTTCGCCACCATTTATCAGGCGCTGGGTTTCTTCTGCCGGATGGAATTGATCCAGACGGTGGATGTAGGGGATGGGATCATGCGCTACGATGTGGACCCCCATCCGCATCCTCACTTCCGTTGTGAAGCATGCGGAAAAGTGTTCAATCTGGAGCTGGATTACCATCAGGACGTAGACCAGGACGCGGCTGCCCGGACCGGATTCGTCATCCACAGCCATCGTACCTATTTTCTGGGGATCTGCAAAGATTGCCAGGAAAAATAAATACACTGACAAAAAAATCTGCTGCATCCACGGATTTCCCGTCTGCAGCAGATTTTTTTCTTTTTCCTGTCACCCAGCAGGAATCCTTTCAACGGATCAGAAAGGTCCCAGATGGACAGCTGATGCATACCACATGACCACAAAGGCGAAGATCCATTCCAGCCCTAAAAGGGGGAAAGCGAATTTCCACCAGCGCCGGAGAGGCACTCCGGCTACCGTGAGCACCGTCATGGTCGTTCCGCTGGCCGGCGTAATCATGTTGGTAAAGGCATCCCCCATCTGGAAGGCCAGGACGGCAGTCTGCCGGGTGAGCCCCACCAGATCTGCCAAGGGCGCCATGATGGGCATGGTAATGGCAGCCTGACCGGAACCGGAAGGCACCACCAGGTTGAATACATCCTGGACGATGAACATACCAAAGCCCAGCAGAGAATGAGGGAATGCATTCAGTCCAGCTGCCAGGTAATAGATGATGGTATCCAGGATCTTGCTGTCCCCCATGAGCAGGGTGACCCCTTTGCACAGGGAAACCATCATACAGGGCATAGCCATATTCTTCACCCCGCCGATGAAGGCATTGGCAAAGGTGTTGATGCTGAGCCGGCCTATGATTCCGGCAAAGACCGCCATCATCAGGAACAGGGCTGCCAGTTCATCCATGTAGAAGCCGAATTTAATGACCCCTACCAGGATGGCAGCCACAGTGACCACAAACCCGCCCATGATCACCTTCTGCCGGCCGGTCATCAGCACATTCTCCCCTTCGTAAGCGCTCAAGTCCATCTGCGGGCGGTAGATCTGGTCATAGTCATACATGTAGCTGCTTTCCGGATTCTTCTTGATCTTCCGGGCATACCACATGGTGTAGCTTACATTGATGACGATCAATGCCACCAGCATGGCCACCCGGACCTGGATGCCGGAAAACATGGGCAGGCCGGAAATGCTCTGGGCCACCCCTACGGTAAAGGCGTTGGTCACTCCAGCACCGTACCCCCCACTGACTGCCGCCAGAGGCATAGCCACTGCCACAATGGAGTCGAATCCCAGGGCATAGCATACGGCCATGATGAGGGGCACGAAGGCGATGTATTCTTCGCTGCAGCCCGCAAAGGTACTCAGGCATGTCATGATAGTCAGCAGCACCGGGATCAGCAGCATTTCCCGGCCTTTCACTTTGGTGACAACATGGCCCAAGGCTCCGTTGATGGCTCCGGTTTCTGCCATCACATTCAGAGAACCCCCGATGATCATCAAGAAGCCTACAATGCTGCTGGCTCCTTTGACGCCCCGGGGAACCGCTTTGAATACGTCGAAGAAGCCGGCCGGATGCCGGGCGATGAAGTGGAAGGTATGAGGGTCCACTACCATCCGGCCGCTGGCCGCATCTTTGACCCGTTCAAAAGTACCAGCTGGGATCAAATACGTGGCAATGGCAGTCAGGATCAGGATGAAAAAAATAATGATGATCGGGCTGGGCACCGATACTTTTTTGTTCACCGGTTTCTGGACGGTGTCTTGCTTGGTTTCTGTCATGATGACTCCCTTTACAACAGTTACAGGCGGCAGATGGCAGCTGCCAGCAGCATGGTCCGTTCAAACATGGTTTCCACAATGGCATATTCCTGGAGGGTATGGGCTCCATCCCCCTGGACTCCCACGGAATCCAGGATAGGGATCCCTGCCTGGGCCATGAAGGAGGCATCGGAACAGCCACCGGGATGGGCCGCACCGAAAGCCGGGAGGCCGAACTCGGCCGCAGCCTGGTTCACCAGTGCCAGCAGCCGGTCATTGCCCTCCGTCCGTTCAAAGACAGGCATAAAAGCCGGGAATTCCACTTCTGTCCGGGTCCCGGGCACATGAGTCTCGGCACAGACAGCCCGGATGGCTTCCTGGAGTGCATCCTTGTCTTCGTTGTAGTCATACCGGCAGTCCACTTCGATCCGGCAGGTATCTGCCACCGCATTGGACACTGTCCCTCCAGAGATGATATCCGTACTGACGATCCGTCCTTTTTCCAGATCCGTCAAAGCCCGGAGAGCGATGACCTTATGGGCCATCTCTTCAATGGCGTTGGCGGAAGAAGCATAAGCATTGCCCACATGGCCAGCCTTTCCATGGACAGTGATCCACACATCCATGCAGCCTTTCCGACCCACCGTGAGACAGTCATCCATCCGGCCAGTTTCCAGATTGAACGCACATAGACAGCCTTGGGCTTCTTCCGCCAGCATCTGTGCAGCCCGGGATCCCTGGTGGGTGATTTCTTCGTCCGGGACGAAGAGCAGCTTGATGGGATGACGGTCATAGCCGATCTTTTCCAGCACCTTGGCCAGATAGACCGCCATCACGATACCTCCCTTCATATCGCAGACTCCAGGGCCATAGGCTTTTCCTTCCCGGATGGTGAAGGGATTTTCCGGATAACTGCCGTTGGGGAACACCGTATCCAGATGGCCGCTGAGCAGGATGGGCTGGCCTTCCCGTTCTTTGCCGGACCAGGCCCGGATCAGAGGTACGGCGCCGGAATCCACCAGTTCGCTTTCCATCCCCTGCTGTTCCAGATAGGAAGACACTTTTTCCATGAGGATCTGCATCCGTTCTCTTTCCTTGCTGCCGGCCTGGAAATCGATCAGTTCCTTCCAGAAATCCAGCATCTCCTGCCGGAAGCATTCCACCGCTTCCCGGATTTTTTCATTCTGCTGCTCCATGGGCTTCTCCTTTGCTTGGTACAGGTAATGATTGGCGATAATTTATACATATATAGTGTATATTATTATTTATTTTATCGAAATTCTTCGGTCTTGGCAATAGAAAAAAGAGGTGTTGCACATTCTGTGCAACACCTTGGTCTCGAGACCTCCAAAAAAGGGGCTGTTTCGCATGCAGCAGCGCCTCTTTCACATAAAGAACAGTGCCAATGCTGTGGTAATAATGCCGCAGACGCAGAGGGAAATGGAACTCATGGCCCCTTGGATCTTCCCGATTTCCAGTGCTTTGCTGGTCCCGACAGCGTGGCTGCATGCCCCGATGGCCACCCCTTCCGCCACCGGATCCGTAATATGGAACAAGCGGCTCAAAAAGGGAGCCAGCACCGCCCCTTCGATGCCGGTGAGCACCACGGCTCCGGCAGTGATACCAGGAATGCCGCCCCCGTTTTCCGAGATCCCCAGAGCGATGGCCGTAGTGACGCTTTTAGGCAGCATAGAGGCAGAGAAGACGGAATTGGTCTGGAACAAGTGACAGAGTGCCAAGGCCGCTATGATGCTTCCCAAACTTCCCACCGTACAGCCCACTAGGATGGGCAGGAAATTTTCCTGGAGCACTTTCCGCTGCTGGTAGATATTGAGAGCCAGTACAGCGGTAGCCGGTCCCAGGAGCATGGTGATCATGGACCCGCCTACATTGAAGTGTTTCAGCGGGATGCCTGTAACGGTCAAAATCACCACGATCATCAAGGAGGAAGTCAGCACAGGATTGCAAAGCAGCCAGCCTGTCTTTTTCTGGAATTTCACTCCCAGCACCCAGCAGATGAAGATCAGGGTCAAAGCAAAAAACGGAGTACGGGTAAAAGCCTCAGGCATGGGAAGCTCCTTTCTTCCGACGGAATTTCAGGCAGAGCTGGACACTCCAGCCAGCAATACAATACACCAAAGGTGTAGTCACCAGCGTGATCACCAGGAAAGGGATCAGATAGTTTGCCAGGGTCTCCACATATTCCATGGTCCCCACCACAGCAGGAACAAAGAAGATCCCCATATTCTTGATGAAAAAGTTTCCGGCATCTTTGATCTGTTCCGGCCGCAGGATCTTCCGATACAGCAGAAAGGTCAGTACCAGCAGGCTGATGACACTATAAGGCACCATAAAGGGCAGCAGGGACGCAATCCCGATGCCGATCAGACAGACGCCGAAAATCAGCGCCAATTCCATAACGATATTCATGACTCCCCCTAAAACAACTTATCCCGAACGTCTTTTTAGAAAATACAATAAGATAAGTATATAGTATACCAGCAGAGAAGGGAAGAGAAAAACAGGTAAATCTGACACTTTTCGAACGGATACCCGGCTGCCTCCAAAGACGGTGTATCGATTTTTACGGACATCTGTCATCCAGGCAGCGATCTCTGTCCAATATTTTTGAACGCTATTTAAGTTTAGCGCTTGATTGTTCGGTAAAAAATTTATAATAAGGTCATGAAATAATTTTCAAGGAGGAAATAGGCAATGAGTCAGCAAAAATTCGAACGTTTGGAAAGTGATTCCATCGGTAAGAAATACGTCCCCGGAGACGCCTATTATGGGGTGCAGTCTCTCCGTGCCCATGAAAATTTCCATATTACCGGGCAATCCACTCATCCGACCATGATCCGAAGCCTGGCTTACATCAAAAAAGCCTGTGCGATGGCCAATCGGCGGGCTGGCACATTGCAGCCTGCTGCAGCCGACGCCATCATGGCAGCCTGCGACCAGCTCCTGGAAGGAAAATATCAGGATCAGTTCATCCTGGATCCTATCCAGGGCGGAGCCGGCACCTCTCTCAATATGAATGCCAATGAAGTGATCGCCAACATCGCCATCGAACTTTTAGGGGGCAAAAAAGGCGATTACACCTTGATCCATCCCAACGATGATGTGAACCGGGGCCAGTCCACCAACGATGTGATCCCCACAGCCGGAAAACTGACCGTCCTCTTCCTGCTGGAAGATCTTTACAAGAGCCTGAAAGCCCTGAAAGAAGCCTTTGCCCAGAAAGGGGTAGAATTCGACTCTATCTTGAAAATGGGCCGGACCCAGCTCCAGGACGCTGTCCCCATCCGTTTAGGCCAAGAATTCAAGGCGTATGCTACGGCCATGGACCGGGGCCTCCGACGGATCCAGTCGGCAGCCAGAGAGATGACAGAAATCAATATGGGCGGTACAGCCATCGGCACTGGAGTCAATGCAGATCCCTCCTATTCCCACCATATTGCAGCAGATCTTTCTCAGCTGACCGGCTTTTCTTTTACCCAGGCAGCGGATCTGATCGATGCCACCCAGAATATCGACAGCTTCGCTTCGGTTTCCGGCAGCCTGAAGGACTGCGCCATCGCTCTTTCCAAGATTTCCAATGATCTGCGGCTCATGTCTTCTGGACCTCGGACCGGCCTGGAAGAAATCACCCTCCCGGCCAAGCAGAACGGATCTTCCATCATGCCCGGCAAAGTGAATCCGGTGATCCCGGAAGTGGTCAGCCAGGTAGCCTTCCGGATCGTGGGCAACGATACCTGTATCGCCATGGCCGTAGAAGCCGGACAGCTGGAATTGAACGCCTTCGAGCCGGTGATCTTCTACTCTCTGTTCCAGAGCATCGATATCCTCCGGGAAGCAGCAGATACCCTGCGGATCAACTGTGTAGAGGGCATCACAGCCAACAAGGAACACTGCCAGCATCTGCTGAAGATGAGCGCCGGGATCGTCACAGCTCTGAGTCCTTATATCGGGTATGTAAAAGCCACCAAACTGGCCAAGGAATCCCTGGCCAAGAACATCCCTGTGGTGGAACTGGCCCGGCAGCAGCATTATCTTTCTGATAAGCAGCTGGAACAAGTCCTGGATCCTTATAAAATGACTACGCCGGTGGCAAGATAAAAGAAAAGGGGGTGTGAAAATTCACACCCCCTGTCACGGGCTGAGAGTCACGGGGCGCGAGCCTGGACGTTTAAATCAGTTCTTCTTTTTCTATAGAATGATAAGGTAAAATCGACAGAAGTCCAGAAAACCGGATTTTGGGGCTCCACCAACAAGCCCGCGACTTACGACTCGCGACCCGCGACCAAAGGGGCTGTTGCACAGAACGTGCAACAGCCCCTTTTTTTATCATCTGGTGCGATTGGCGCGAGTCGAACGCGCGACCCTCTGCTTAGGAGGCAGATGCTCTATCCAACTGAGCTACAACCGCACAACAAGATTATTATAACAATTGCTGCCCCCGGACGCAAGATACACTCTTGCTTTCATCAGGAAATCTGGACAAAGTGGAGCACCAGTCCCTGCTGAGCCCCCTGCTGGTGAAAGCCACCCAGCAGCCGGAATTTCGCCGATTTCCTGCAGGTGGTCCATTCCTATTCCCTCACCCCGTCCAAAGGCCGCCCGTTAAAGGAAGCCTCTTTCACGGCCCGGGAAAAGCTGGTGATCCGGCGGGTGAAAGAAGGCCGGACCAACACGGAAATCGCCTAGGAGCTGAACGTGGCGGAAATCACCGTCAAAAAACAGCTGAGCCTGCTCTACCAGCGGTTCCAGGTAAAAAACAGGACCCAGCTGCTCCATGCGGTGGAGAAAATGTCAAAAAAGGGGGGTGTGATTTTTCACACCCCCCTCTATTAAAACTTATACGAAACCCCCACATTCACTTCATGGGTCTTGGCATCGATGTCGCCCTTGAAATCTTTGTACTTGCTGTCGTTGTAGGATACGTTGGCTTCCCAGTTGTCGGTAAAGGCATAGCCTACGCCCAGTTCGTACTGGGTGATGTTGTCGCCGGTGCCAAATTTGGCCCAGCCGGTGGTCTTGTCCGTAATGGGCAGCCGACCGATGGCCCCCACCTGATATCCGCTGTTGTTATCATGGTAGCCATGCTGTTTCAGCCGATTCCGTACATAGCCCCCAAACCCATAGAGATAGGGATTGAACTGGTAGACCAAGCTGACCTGATGGGACTGGGCGGAGGCATCATGATCCCCCTCATGGGCCGCATACCGGTAGTCCAGGCCCAGGTTGTCAGCGATCCCTACGGTGCCGCCTACCCGATACCGGGAATCACCGCCGAAGTCCGTAGTCTTCCCGTCCTGTTTCCATTTGAGAGTATTGCCCACCGTGACGTTGGCATCGATCTTTGCAGCGCCAGGAGCAATCTTGGCCAGGGGAGAAGCACAGGCCACGGTCAAAGGCAGCAGGCTCAGCACTGCAGTGGCCATCATCATTTTTTTCATGGGAAATCCCTCCTTCAATGGATTCAAACACTCATCATTTTTTCATTATACACTTTTTCTTTCCTTTTCGCAAAATTTCACCGATTTGTTCTAGTGAACTTCACTACGGCCACGGCGGCAGCTAAAGCCGCCAGGGTAGGCAGCAGCCAGCTCATCCCCAGGGAAAACAGGGGCAGCTGGTGGTAGCAGCCCAGCAGAGCCTGGACAGCCCCAGTTGCCTGGAGCCCTTTGGGCAGGACGCTGAGAGCATCCCCAAAGGCCGCCAGTCCCGCCAGCAGCATGGGCCACCTGTACAGCCGCCGGTCCTTCCCCAGCAGGGCGGAAGCAAAGGAAGCCAGGATCAGAGTAATGGCCATGGGATACAGGAACATCAGGATGGGCACGGCCAGCACGATGATCTGGGTGAGGCCCACATTCCCGATCAGGAAGGAAATCCCTGCAAAGAGCACACAATAGGCCTTGTAGCTCAGGCTCCCTGGGAACAAGTCACAGAAGGTATTGGCACAGGACGTGATGAGTCCGATGGCAGTCTTCAGACAGGCGAAGGTCACAATGGCTGCCAGCAGCATGCCTCCCACCGGTCCGAAATAGCTGTGGGCGATCTGAGCCAGTGCCATGCCTCCATTGGCGGATACCGTGAGCTGCCCCAAGCTGGAGGTACCCAGCCAGGTGATCAGGGTATAGATCAGGGCCATCAGGAACACCACGATGACCCCCACCTTCAGCAGGTCCACGGAAATGGTCTTGGCATCCGATACCCCCAGTTCCTTCAGGGTATTGATCACCACCACAGAAAAAGCCAGCATAGCCAGCACATCCATGGTATTGTACCCTTCCTTGAACCCGGTGAGGAACGCATGGTCCACATAGGGTCCCTGGGGTACTCCGCCGGCAATGGATCCCATGGGATGGGCCAGGGCTACTGCCACCAGGATGGCCAGGAACGCCAGGAATACCGGGTTCAGGAACTTCCCGATGTAGACGATCAATTTAGACGGCTTCAGAGAGAACAGCAGAGCTGCCGCCATGAACAGGAAAGTGAACCCTGCCAAGAAAAGTGTCTGGTTCCCGTTGACAAAGGGTACGATCCCGATCTGATAGGAAACAGTGGCCGTCCGGGGCAGAGCAAAGGCCGGCCCGATGGTGAGATACAGCAGCACCGTAAAGATCCGGGCAAAGATCGGATGCACATTCCCGGCCAGTTCTTCCAGGCTGCCGCTGCCAGAAAGGCCGAAAGCAATCAGGGCCAGGAAGGGCATCAGCACCCCGGTGGAAATGAAACCGATATTGGCACTCCAGAAATGAGAGCCGGCCAATTGGCCCATATGTACAGGAAAGATCAGGTTCCCGGCTCCAAAGAGCATCCCGAACAGCATGGAACCTACAAAAAGATATTCTGCAGAAGTCAGTTTATGATCCATGGTCCCCTCCTTATTTGGCTGTCAGGCCGCCGTCCACGGAAACGATGGCTCCAGTCATGAAACCGTTCATAGGAGACAGGACAGCACAGATCATGTGGGCCGCTTCTTCCGGTTTCCCGATCCGCCCCATAGGATAGACGGACGCCATGGATTCCCGGGAATATCCCCCTTCCGCCAGCTGTTTTTCCACCAGAGGCGTATCCACGTCGCCTGGGCACAGGCAGTTCACCCGGATCCAGGGCGCCAGGTCCAGGGCCAGGGATTTCGTAAAAGCCACCACGGCTCCTTTGGAAGCAGCATAGAGGCAGCAGCCGTAATTCCCTTCCAGGGCTGCATCAGATGCGATATTCACGATGGAAGGGCCGTCCTGGGCAAAGAGGTCCAGCAAAGCCTGGGTCAGGAAAATGGTACCTTTCACATTTACATCCATCAGCTGCCGGTACTCTTCTTCCGTCACATCCTGGAAAGGCTTTTCCAGGTAGATTCCGGCACTGTTCACCAGGAAATCCAGTTCCAGATGCTGTTCCTGGAGGGAAGCTGCGATTTTCCGGCAGCCCTCCGCCGTGCTTACATCGCCCTGGATATACCGGGCTTCTCCCGGCAGTCCTGCCAAGCTTTCCACCGCCTTCCTGCCCCGTTCCGGGTCCCGGCCCACCAAATAGACCGCAGCCCCATCCTGGACCAGCAGCCGGGCAGCTGCCAGGCCGATACCGGACGTCCCTCCGCTGATTACACCCCTCTTATTTTCCATGCCATATCCGATCATCGTCCCCATCTCCTTTTTCCTGCAGGACAGCGCAACAAAAAAGGAGATACCGTTTCTACGATATCCCCTCTTGTTAAGCTGGTTGTTCCTTGCAGATATCGATATCTTACAGTTTCACAACGTTGGCAGCTTGTTCACCACGGTTGCCTTCGACAACGTCGAATTCTACAGCCTGGCCTTCTTCCAGAGTCTTGAAGCCTTCACCCTGGATTGCGGAGAAATGAACGAATACATCGCCGCCATCTTCCCGTTCAATGAAACCATAACCCTTTTCAGCATTAAACCATTTAACTTTGCCAGTCATCTTTACTTGGCCTCCTAAAAATTATTGCGAAAAACGATCCAACTATATGTGATACCTGCGTGAGTTCAACATTCAGTAAGTCCGTTGTTTCTGTGTTCCATTCTAGCATAACCCCTGGACTTTTACAAGCAAAAGAATTGCCACAGTACAGATAACTTAGGGTATTTTCAAAGATTTTCGAGAAAATTGACAGACCAGCTCTTCTTTTTGTTTTTTTGCCAACTGTTTCAGGGCATATTCCCGCTGAAGGGCAGTCTTCCTGTCAGGCAGTTCCTCATAATAGACCAGATCCACCGCCTTGAAGGCCCGGGTGTATTTCGCCCCGGACCCGCTGCGATGCATAGCCAACCGGTGGGCCAGATCGTTGGTCCAGCCGGTATACAGGGCACCGTTGGCACAGCGCACCATATAGACATAGGCGGTCATCCTTTTACGACTTCCACCTTTTCCATCACCACATCTTCCAACGGCCGGTCCGCGAAATCAGTAGGCGTGGAACCGATTTTGTGGACCACATCCATCCCTTCCACGATCTTCCCGAAGATGGCATGGTGGCCATCCAGCCAAGGAGTAGGCACCAGGGTGATGAAGAATTGGCTGCCTCCGGTGTTAGGACCGGCATTGGCCATGGACAGGATCCCTTCCCCGCTGTGAGCCAGGCCGGCCCCGAATTCATCGTCAATGGTGTAGCCGGGGCCGCCCATGCCGGTACCGGTGGGATCTCCCCCCTGGATCATGAAATCATCGATGACCCGATGGAAGATGACCCCGTCATAGAATCCCTTCTCCACCAGTTCCAAGAAATTCCCTGCAGTTTTGGGGGCTTTGTCCTCAAACACTTCAGCCGTAAAATCTCCCAAGTTGGTATGGAAATGCACTTTTTTGTTCATTTTTTTCACCTCATATCCATAGTTTGCAGCCTCAGAAATCCCTGATCACCAGGTCGGACAGATCCAATTCCACCCTTCCTTTCCTCGGTACGGAGGCCATAGCCATCAGCTTTCCCTGGGGCTCGATGTAGAAATTGTCGTTCTGGATCCGCGCCCAAGGGTCCAGGGCCGCTGCCCGCTCCTGGAGTTCCTCCGCCTTTCCGCCGCCCAGGAAATATTCCAGTGTCAGCCGGTTCCCCGTGTGCAAGTCGAATACCATAGCATACTGGAAATCTGTTTTCTGGGCCAAGAGCAGGCCACTGTCCGCACCGCCCAAGAGAGGCGATACGTAGGCATATTTCTTCAAGCGGGTCCAACTGGCCAGATTGTTCACTTCAGCCACTGGATAATTCCGATACAGGACCGATTTTCCCTGGAATACCAGGCTCAGGAGATGATTCTGGTTATAGGTCACCCGGCATCGAAGTTCACTTTCCACGGGCCCGGTGATATGCCGGTAAACGGAAATATAGTTCCCCAGTTCCTGGTTGATCCGGTCCTGTACTGCAGGAGACACCCCTCCAGTCACCTGGGGATAGGTACTCTGGTATCCTTCATGGGTAATCCTCAAGGCTGCTCTTTTCTCTCCAGGCGGAGCCCCTTTTCGAGCGGGTACGGTATACCAGCCGGTGACGCCGTCCCGAGTCGCCACTTTAGCCCATTCCAGTCCATTGATTTCCCGTTTGCCGAAGATCATCCCCAACGCGCCTTCTGGAGCTGACCGCAGGATGGTTTCTGGCTTTTCTTCCGGCAGGCTGCGCAGATAGCCGCCGCTGAACAAAATCCGTTCCATCTTATGCTCCCGGGTCACAAATTCTACGCGGGCGCCTTGCTTTCCTTCTCCCGGAGCGATGGCTTTGGTCTCCTGTGCAGCTGCCGGTTCCTGAGCGGACAGTGCTCCAGGATCCCCTTGCGGCTTTTGCTTCTGACAGCCAGCCAATATCAGGGAAGCCGCCAAGGATAAGACCAGACAGCCGGTTTTCCAGCCCATCATGCCGGATTCTCACGCAGCCAGGAAGCCGCCGACAGCAGCGCTTTTTGGCCTTCTCCCGCAGCCTTGTTGATCTGCCAGGGATAGCCGGTCGCATCGCCGGCCGCAAAGACCCCGGGCACCGAAGTGGCCAGTTTTCCATCCACCTGGATGAACCTGTCTTGTAGCACCAATCCCGGCAGCAGTTTCTCCAGCGGGTCGGTTTCCCGCAGCAGGAAGAGCCCCTCCAAAGGGATCGTCCCAGCGGTGGTCTCCAAGGCATCCATCTTTTCCCCGCCCAGGACTTTCAAGGGCCGGCCCTCCATGACCCGGAGATTCGCCGGTTTCTCTTCCGGCAGAGGAAAATCAGACCAGAGCCTGACTTCTTTGGCCAGACCAGCTAAGAATTCCACTTCTTCCCAGGCCGAAGGAAGATTGGTCACCACTCCGATGGTCTTGCCTTTATACAGATAGCCGTCACAAGTGGCGCAGTAGCTCACGCCCCGTCCCAGATACCCGTCTTCTCCTTCCAGGCTCTTGCCATGGGCCGCTCCAGGACACAGGAGGACGCTCCGGGCTTGGTACACATCCCCCGGCGTTGCCAGCATAAAGCTTCCCTTCCCCGGCAGGATGCTCAAGACCTTATGGGGAATCACGGTGGTACCGGCAGCCCGCATATGGGCCGTAAAGGCATCCATCAGCGCCGTACCGGACTGATCTGGCAGCCCCAGGTAGTTCTTTACCAGCGGGCTTTTCCGCAGAGCCAGACCAAAATCCCCCGTATCGAACAGAACCACAGAAAGAGACCGGTTGGCAGCCGTCACTGCCGCACTGCAGCCAGCCGGTCCGCCTCCCACAATGGCAACATCATACAGCATATCGGATCTCCTTTTTTTCGTTTGGATTACTTGAATTCCGCCACTTTCTCCAACGGCAGCTTAGGCACATAATAATCACGGTTCCCATCCACATAATAATCCAATGATTTTCCCGTTTCTCCAGTGACCAGGGTGCTTTGATGAGCCGGATAGCCCAGTGCCAGGACGATATTGACCTCCAGGTCTTCTGGGATCTCCAGCAGGGCAGCGACTTTCTTCCGGTCCACCGCAGCCAGGATGGCGCTGCCCACTCCCTTCTGCCAGGCGGTGATGGCCATAGCATCCAAGGCGATTCCCAAATCGATGTCGCTGATTATCGGGGAAGCATTCCTGGGTTTGGCCACTACCACAAAAGCCACTGGCTGTTCCCCCTCCTTCGGGGTCCCGATTTCCTTCGGAAGTGCCGCTGCCCAATGGAGCAGAGGCTGCATAGCTTTGACATGTTCCGGCTGCTCTACCGCCACAAACCGCAGCCACTGGCTGTTCCGGCCGCAGCTCCGTTTCCGGGCCACATCCACCAGCGTCCGCAGCAGGCCGGGCTCCAGCGGTTTTTGGAGGAAACGCCGGTAGGTCCGGCAGGAATCATATAATACAGGTAAATCCATGATGATCACTCCTTATCGGTTCATTGCACAGAAACGGCATAGCCGTTTTCCCCATCAGCCTGCAGTACCAGTACATGGGGTGCCTCCGCCAGGAAAAGGACGGCCTCCTGCTGCCGGATCTGGAGAGGGCTGTTGAACACATCCACAGGGGCAAAGCCCACCACAGGCAGCTGCCGGATGACGCCCAGGGAATCTTCCCCGATCACGGACACTTCATTCAAATGGGTTTTCCCTGTTCCCCGACGGCCATAGCTGAGTACTAGGATGTCTTGCTTCCCTGGACGGAAATCCAGTCGGTACAGGGCATATTCCACCCCTTTCTGCAGGGTGCACAGCCCTACTCCGTCTCCCACCTGCCAGCCCAGGACCAGGACCTTTTCCGAACCGGCAGCGCCAGTCAGGCTGGCACCGATTTTCTGGGGCAGTCCTTTGCGGAATTCCACCGTCAGGGGAGGCTGCAGCTGCCCGTTGGCGCTGAGGCTGTACCGGGGAGCAAAATACTGGGCTGCCTCCGCTCCCATGGGTCCTCCGATTCCCAAGAACATAGCCAGGAGTACGATCTCCCAGGCATTTTTCATACATCCACCCCCTGTTTTCCCTGCTCTGCAGGCATTTTCTGTATTCTTTTTATTATACCCTACTGAGAAGGGAGAATACAATTGTCTTTTCTTCTTCCCACCAATGCATCCCGCAGGGCTTCCACTCCTTGCTGGATCTTTTCTTCCGCAATCCCGGCAAAAGACAAGAGGAATTCCGGGGCCCTGCCAGCAGCTGTCCCCTGGACCGGGATAATCTTCACCCCATATGCCAGGGCCCGGTTCGCCAACTCATCCGCTGTTCCCGGCAGATCCAGGGCAATATGGAGGTGGAGCCCGGACCCATAGCTCAAAAGCTGTACCTGGCTTCCAAACACTTCCAGGAGTGCCTCCTGGAGTTTTTGGCTCTTGGTCCGGTACAGGCTCCGCAGCTTCCGGATATGCCTTGTGAGATGGCCTTCTTCGATGTAGGCCGCCAGGGCCAATTGTTCCACCGTGGAAGAAGTCTGGTTGTACCGGTCTGCCATAGCCCGATAGGCGGGCAGCAGCTTATCCGGCAAGACTAGGTAGCTGATCCGCAGGGAAGGCAGCATAGTCCGGGAAAAGGAGCCCAGATAAATGATCTGCTCCCGGTTCCCGAAACTATGGAGGGACGGCGTGGGCCGGTGGAGATAGCGGAATTCTCCATTGTAATCATCTTCCAGCAGATACACTCGTTCCAGCTGAGTGGCTACAATCAGATTGTTCCGTTCTTTTTCCGTCAGGGCCCGTCCCTTGTAGGGATTGGCTGGAGAAATCATCAAAAGACCCGGCCAGTCCCCTTTGGGATCCGCCGGATCGAAGGTGCGGATAGTCCATCCCATCAATCGGAAAATCTGTTCTGCCTGGGGAAAGCCGGGAGCTTCCAATCCCACGGCTTTCTGTTCGAGAGACAGCAAGGGCAGCAGGACCAGCAGCAAAGTCTGGAGACCGGCTCCCACCAGGATCTGTTCTGGACGGCATACTACGCCCCGGGAAGCATAACTGTACCGGGCCAGGACCTGCCGCAATTCCGGTTCTCCCTGGGGATCCCCGTACCCGGCGATAGAAGGCGGGTCACGGAGCACCTGGTTCAGGCAGCGCCGCCAGAGCACAGTATCAAAGGTAGAAGTATCGATGTAATTGTTAGAAAAATTATAACGGACTGCCAGTTTGGCCTTTTCCGTCACAGCCGCCGGCACCTCCCGGGATTCCCGGGGAACGTAGGCAGCGACTTGATAGCCGCGGTTGGGCAGATTGTCCACATACCCCTGATCGATGAGGATCTGATAGGCAGCCTCCACCGTGGTCCGGCTCAGTTTCAAGTCCCGGGTCAGTTTCCGGATGGAAGGAAGGAAATCTGGGGCTGTCAGATGCTGCAGCCGGATTTCCTCCCGAAAGTAATCGGCCAGCTGCCGATAGAGAGGTTCCTTCCCCGGCTGTGCCCGGAAATTAAAAGTAGTCAGCAAAACACGATGCTCCTTTCATCAAGTGGTTTCGGTAAAAAAACGGGGCTGTTGCGCATGCGCAACAGCCCCTAGTCGGAAGTCAGGAGTCTGAAGTCAGAAGTCTCAGGAAAGGATCCGCCTGTTTGGGCGCATCCTTTTGATTCTGTAAAACCAGAATCGAAATCAACCTGATAGGGCATTTCGTCCAAAGGTTTTACACATTCAAAAAATTTGCCTGCAAATTTAACATTCGGCTTCAAACTTCAGACTCCAGACTTGTGCCGCTATGCGGCTCTACAGCTAAGGGGTGTTGCACGGGACGTGCAACACCCCCGTTTTTTATGCCTGCTTCGCCATGATTTCCTTGGCTTTCATCAAGCGCACCGTACTGGCTCTTTCGTTTTCGCTGAGCTTCATGGTGATGTACTTGATGCTTTCCTTCATTTCCGGGATCATCACGTATTCCAGGGCGTTTACCCGCCGGCGGGTCTTTTCGATTTCATCTGCCAGCATATTGCAGGTCTTTTCCACTTCTGCCAGTTCCAGCAGATCCGGCAGGCAGGTGGTCAGTTCCGTCACCGCCGTGTCCAGTTCCCCGGTGGTAAAGGCGAAAGAATAAGGCACCTGGGCCGCATCATCCGCCGTAGCTCCCGTATAGGTCAAGGTGGGCACATCCACGCTCATCACATTCTTGCTCCCCACTTCGAATTCGGCACTCCGGGCCGGATACAGCAGGGCTTCGTTCATGGACAAAAATCCCATATGGGCACGGGCCACCACGAAATGGTGGGACACATTCTGGAGGGCTTTTTCCATCTTCAGCCGCAGTTCGTGGTTCCGGCGGATATAGATCATGAACTGCCGGACCATTTCGTCCCGTTTGTCTTTCAGCAGTTTATGCCCCCGGACAGCGGTGGCCAGCCGGCGTTTCAGCCGGGTCAGCTCCATCCGGGTAGGGTTCACGTTCGTAGCCATGGGTTATTCCCCCTTGCTGCCGTCCGCCGGTTTATAGTACTTATCCAGGTATTCATCCCGGATCCGTTTCAGCTCGCTGCGAGGCAGGATCCCCAACAGTTTCCAGCCCAGATCCAGGGTCTCTTCGATAGACCGGTTGGTCCGGTACCCCTGAGAGACGTATTCCTTTTCAAAGGCATCGGCGAATTGGGCATACAGCTTATCCACCTTGCTGAGGGCCGAATCCCCCAGGATGGTGGCCAGTTCCTTGGCCTGTTTCCCCCGGGAATAGGCGGCGAACAGCTGGTTCATGGTATCCGCATGGTCTTCCCGGGTCTTGCCTTTGCCCACCCCTTTATCCTTCAGACGGGACAGGGAAGGCAGCACGTCGATGGGCGGTGTCAGCCCTTTCCGGTACAGTTCCCGGGACAGGATGATCTGCCCTTCCGTGATATACCCGGTCAGGTCGGGGATGGGATGGGTCTTGTCGTCTTCCGGCATGGACAGGATGGGGATCATGGTGATAGATCCCTTCTTGCCCCGGATCCGGCCGGCCCGTTCATACATGGTAGCCAGGTCCGTATACAGATAGCCAGGGTAGCCCCGGCGCCCCGGGACTTCCTTCCGGGCAGCGGACACTTCCCGGAGGGCATCGGCATAGTTGGTGATATCGGTGATGATGACCAGCACGTGCATATCCAGCTCAAAGGCCAGGTATTCCGCCGCGGTAATGGCCATACGAGGGGTTGCGATCCGTTCGACCGCCGGGTCATTGGCCAGGTTGATGAACATCACCGCGCGGCTCAAGGCCCCGGTCCGGTTGAAGTCCTGCATGAAGAAGTTGGCTTCTTCAAAGGTGATCCCCACGGCGGCGAACACCACGGCGAACTTTTCATCAGTACCCCGCACCCGGGCCTGCCGGGCAATCTGGGCAGCCAGCTGGGCATGGGGCAGACCGGAACCGGAGAACACCGGCAGTTTCTGTCCCCGGACAAGGGTGTTCAGGCCGTCGATAGCACTGACCCCGGTCTGGATGAATTCGGAAGGATATTCCCGAGCCGCCGGGTTCATGGGTTCCCCATTGATGTCCTTGTATTCTTCCGGGATGATGGCCGAGCCCCCGTCAATGGGGTTGCCCATGCCGTCGAACACACGGCCCAGCATGGCAGGGGACACCCCCAGCTGGATCCCGTGGCCCAGGAACCGGGCCTTGGCCGTAGCCGGCTGCAGCCCCTGGGAATCTTCGAACAGCTGGACCAGGGCTTTGTCCCCGTCCACAGTCAGCACCTTGCCGTTCCGGACTTCCCCGTTCTGCTGGTGGATTTCCACCAGTTCGTCATAGGTTGCGCCTTTTACCTGGTCCACCAGCATCAGAGGGCCCACCACTTCACGGATGGTCTTGTAATCCTTACGCATTTTCTTCACCCTCTTCCGTCAGTTCTGCAAAGGCCTGCTCCAGATCCCGGTTCAGCTGGCCGAATTTTTCCTTCCGTTCCTTTTCAGGAATGTACTTGGAACGGCCGATCTGTTCCCGGATGGGCATGTCGATCAGTTTGTCCAGCTTCACATGCTTGGTCATGGCATCCAGGGCTTTTTCATACCAGGTGATGATCAGCTTCAGCATATCATACTGTTTTTCCAGAGAAGTATAGGTATCCACTTCGTGGAAGGAGTTCTGGTGCAGGAAATCTTCCCGAATAGACCGGGCACATTCCATGGTGATCCGGTCCTTGAAACCCAGGGCATCGATCCCCACCAGACGGACGATTTCGTTCAGGTTGGATTCTTCCTGGAGGATTTCCATGGCCGTCCCTACCAGTCTGGACCAGTCGGGAGCCACTTTGGCATCATAATAAGCCCGCAGCCGGTCGGAATACAGGGAATAGCTCTGGAGCCAGTCGATGGCCGGGAAATGCCGGGCATAGGCCAGAGCCGAAGACAGGCACCAGAACACCTTGACGATCCGCAGAGTGGCCTGGGATACAGGTTCGGAAATATCACCGCCGGGAGGGGATACGGCCCCGATGGCGGAAACTGCACCTACCCGGTCCTCCTGGCCCAGACATTCCACTTCCCCGGCCCGTTCATAGTATTCCGCCAGACGGGAAGACAGGTACGCTGGGTAGCCTTCTTCACCAGGCATTTCTTCCAGACGGGAGGACATTTCCCGGAGGGCTTCGGCCCAGCGGGAGGTGGAGTCAGCCATGATGGCCACTTTGTAGCCCATATCCCGGTAATATTCGGCAATGGTGATGCCGGTATAGATGGACGCTTCCCGGGCGGCCACCGGCATGTCGGAGGTATTGGCGATCAGCACCGTCCGCTTCATCAGAGGCAGGCCGGTGCGGGGGTCGTTCAGGGCGGGGAATTCATTCAGCACGTCGGTCATTTCATTCCCACGTTCGCCGCAGCCCACATAGACGATGATATCCGCATCCGCCCACTTGGCCAGCTGGTGCTGGATAACGGTCTTGCCGCTGCCGAAAGGCCCGGGCACAGCCGCCACACCGCCTTTGGCAATGGGGAACAGGGTATCGATGACCCGCTGTCCGGTAACCATGGGTTCTTCCGGAGGCAGCTTGGTCTTGTAGGGACGGGCCACACGGACCGGCCACTGCTGCAGCATGGGATATTCCTGCACATTCCCCTTGCTGTCTTTCAGTTTGTACACCGGGTCCAGGATGGTAGCTTCCCCTTCATAGACCCATTCCACGGTGCCGCTTTTGCCAGGAGGCACCATGATCTTGTGGAGCACGGCCGGAGTCTCCTGAACGGTACCGATCACGTCACCGCCGGAGACCTGGTCTCCCGGTTTGGCCACAGGTACGAACTGCCATTTCTTTTCCCGATTCAGTTTGGGGACTTCGATGCCCCGGCTGATCCGGTCTCCCGCCAGTTCATAGATTTTTTCCAGAGGACGCTGGATGCCGTCGAAGATGCTTTCGATCAGTCCGGGAGCCAGTTCCACGCTCATGGGAGAACCAGTGGATTCCACGGGTTCCCCCGGCCCCAGGCCGGCCGTTTCTTCGTAGACCTGGATAGAAGCCTTATCATCACGAAGCTCGATGACTTCACCGATCAGGCGCTTGTCACTGACGCGGACCATATCATGGAGCTGCACGTCTTTCATGCCTTCGGCGACAATCAGCGGGCCGGATACTTTCACGATCTTTCCACTCACGATTGTTCCCTACCCTTCCTTGAATAGAATATCGGCGCCTACTGCTTTTTCCACATTTTCCCGGACACGCTTCATGCCCAGTCCCAGGGATCTGTTCCCGGCAGGGATGGGGATGATAGCGGGAAAGGTAGCGGTAGCATATTCTGCGATCACCGCCTGGGCCTTCTGGGCAGCGGTTTCCGTAATATAGATCACGGCATAGCCTCCATCGGCCAGACGGTGGATCCTGCGCTCAATCTGTTCCTGTTCTTCCTCGTAGAACACGTCGAATCCTACGGCTTTGAAGATCATCACGGAGCTGGGATCACCGATCACTGCAATTTTCTTTTTATCCATCTTGCTGCCTCCCATGCTTCCTGTGATCAGGCATAGACACTGGGCAGCTGGGGTTCAAAGCCGCCCTGGATGGCTCCGAAGATCATCCGTAGGGCTTCCGCCTCGGTTTCCCGGGCTTCCAGATACCCGACGATGGGCCCCAGGGAATGGGTATCCCATCTGGCCCGGCGGAGGATCAGGCTCAGGCCCTCTTCCATCCGGCGGGCAATGACCCCCAGCTCATTGGTCTGTGCAAATTCATTGATGGCCTGGACCAGATCCGCTCCATGGCTTCCCTGGTTCAGACGGGCCCCCAGCTGTTCCGGAGGCACATCCATACTTTCTTCGAACACCGTCCGGGGAATCTCCCCGCAGTCCACCAGGACCAGCCGCAGCTGGGACAGTTCCCAATGGAGATTCTGGGCCCGGACCAGGCTGATGGTATTCAGGTAATCCGCCCACAGGGAAAAATACTTCCGGATGAAGCCGTCTTCCTTTTTCTGTTCCAGCACCGCCTTGACCTGACGGAACATAGCTCCGTCCAGCAGAGCGCTGAGCCGGAAAGGATCCGCTTCCCGGGCCAGGTCCCCTTCGATTTCGTTCAGGGTCTGGCAGTAGATGGGCGGCAAATCTTCATAATATTTGGTCTGGACCATATCCTTCAGGAGGTTCAGGTCGAAATTGCCTCCCTCCCGGAGGATGGCGTCCGCCTGGGTCCCCAGCAGCCGAGCCTTCAGCAAGCACTTCAGGTTGTGGGTATCCACCGGCAGCAGGAATAAACCAGTAAGTTCCGGATCCGGCGTCAGTTCCTGGATCCGTTTCCGGGTCAGCTGCATCTGGGCCCGGATGATCAGGTCGATCTCGCCCTGGGCCAATTCCTGTTCCGTGGCCACATTTTCCCCGTACCCGGTTTCCAGCAGCAGCTTCATAGCCGCCTTTGTGCTGTCGGCCTCCGCGATCCGCCGCAGCTGGGCTGCAGTGAGCAGATGGGTGGACAGGACGCTGATCCGGCCCAGAGCATATTCATAACTGGGCTGGGCCATCTTACTTCACCTCCGCGCCAAACAGGAGCTCTGCCACGCGGTATTCCTCCCCGGTCCGTACGTCTTCCAGCAGGGTAGCGAAGGAGCCATCATAATCACAGGTTTCCCCTTCGATCAGCACCCCATCAGCGAAATCCGCTGCTTTGTCCGACAAGGCCAGCGCCCCTTCCCGGCCCTGGGCCTTCAGCTCTCCATTGAGCCGGGCCAGGAATCCATTTTCATACCGAGGACGGTCCTTGGCCGGTACCACCAGCGTTTCACGGCCGGTAAGATCCGATCCCAGGACGATCCGCCCGATCAGTTTCTCCCACTGTTCCTGGGGCAGGGCTTCCAGCTGTCCGGCAGCCCGGTCAAAGGCTTCCTGGAGCACCTTCCGCTTGCTGGCCAGGTTTTCTTTCCGGCTCTGCAGTTCCGCGATCAGCTGCAGTCGGCCGGCCGCTTCTTTGGCATCCACCTGGGATTTGGCCTGGATTCCCCGGACCTCTTCCTGGGCTTTGGCCAGGATCTGTTCCTTTTCCTTCCGGGCTTTTTCCTTAGCCGCTGCTCCGATGGCTGCCGCGTCCTGCTTTGCTTCTTCTTCTATTTTCTGAATGATTTTGTCACCAGACACGACGGGTCACCCTTTCTTATAATTTGATCCCGTTCACCATGATGAAGGAAATCAGCAGGCTCAGTACAGCGTAGGTTTCTACCATAGCCGTCAGGATGATGCCTTTACCGGTTTCTTCCGGCCGTTTGGCAGTCAGATAGATACCGGAAGCAGCCACTTTCCCTTGATAGATGGCGGACAGCAGGCCGCCGATGCCCATGGGCAGTGCGGCAAACAGATAGGCCAGGCCCTGGAAGGTAGTCAAATCTTTTACATTCCCGTCGATGACCCCCAGGTTCAGGATGATGATGAAGGCGATCAGCAGCCCATAAATGCCCTGGGTACCAGGCAGGGCCTGGAGCACCAGCACGTTACCGAACTTATCCGGGTCTTCGCTGACCACACCGGAAGCCGCCTGCCCGGCGATCCCGACGCCGATGGCACTGCCAACCCCTGCCAGAGCGGCAGCCGTTGCTGCCCCGCCAAATGCCAGCGCTGTTCCTAAAGTAATCATAATGAAATCCTCCCTTATTTCGTAATGTCGGTATACTTGGTCCGGAGCGCCAAAGGCAGGAATGCCCGGCCGCCGGCTTCATAAAACTTGCCGAAGAATTCGATGTACTGCAGACGGCTGCTGTGCACGAAGGCACCCAGCACGTTGATGATGATGTTGAAGTAATGGCCTGCCAAAAGCACTAGAATGGCTGCCACGATGCCCACAGGGCCTGCGCTCCAGAGCATCTGGGCCACCGTGTTGATGACCATGGCGATGACCCCGGTAGCCAGTCCCAGGGCAAAGATCCGGGAATAGCTCAAGAGATCGCTCAGATATCCACTGATATTGTACAGGGTCAGGAGACCGCCCAGGAGACGGTTCACGATGCCCTTCTTTTCCCGTCCGCCGAAGAGAATGATGATCCCAGCACCCAGCCAGGCCAGGTACTTGCCCACAGGCCCCGGCACCAGCGCCATCAGGAAGAATCCCAAGAACATGATGAGCCAGCTGATCTGGTCACAGACCGCTCCCATCACATCCCCATCCCGGAGCAGCATCCAGATTTTTACCAGCATGCCGGCCACTAGATGGATGGCTCCCAGGCCGAAGCACAGGGCCAGCATCTTTAGAGGTTCCTTCATGGGGACGAACAGCAGAGGCTGCCATTCCAGGCCGAACCAGCCGCCGAACATGGCACCCCAGATAACGGTAGAGATGCTGCCAAAGAATATCACCATGGCCAGTTGCCGGGCAAATCCAGTGGGCCGGAATTTCTTCAGGGCAAAATACAGCATCACCGTAAGCACCAGGCCGTAGCCTGCATCGGACAGCATCATGCCGAAAAAGATGAAATGGAACGGAGCCATGACCAGATCCGGATCGATGGAACCAGCTTTGGGCAGGGAATACAGTTCCACTACGCTCTCGTAAGGTTCCACCAGCTTGCTGTTTTTTAGGACCGTAGGGGGGATTTCCCCTTCTGCCGGATCTGCAAAAGCCAGCTGATAAGCGTCGGTGACGCTTTGGACCACTTTTTCCACCCGCTGGCTCCGGTCTTTCCGCACCCATCCCTGTACCTTGAAGGCACTGACGGTTTCCACTCCGCCGTTCTGTAGACGGTCATGGGCAGCACTTAGCTGGTCGTAGTACAGCTCTACCTGCTGTTTCTGAGGGAGGCTTTCCCGGGTTTCCTGTCTCAGCCGATTGATCCGCCCTTCTTTTTCTTCCGCTTCTTGGAGCAGTTCCTTCCGGACATCCGCCGCCAGGCCGCTGCGCTTGGGTAGCACCGCCTCGCTGAAATCATGTTCCTTCAGCAGGTGCTTCACCTCATTTTCAGCGGCTTCATAAGCCAGCACCACCATTGCCTGCCCGTCCTGGGTCACCCCGTACAGGCTCACATCCGCCAGGAGGCCGCCAATGGCCTTCTGGAATTCCGGCAGTTCCTTTTCCGGCAGGAACCCCACATGGCAGCGAGTGGTTTCTGTAAAGCTCAGCTGTTCCAGGGGAATATCCAGCTTCAGCCAGGGATCCAGGCTTTCTGCCTGGGTCCGGAGGGCCGCCGCTTCACTTTCCAGGGAAGCGATCTTACTGGCAGTGGTATCCAATTCCTCCGTCAGTTTCCGGCCTTCCTGGCTTTCTTTCAGGAAATTCCCATAGGAAATGGCTTCCTTCTGGGGGAACAGGGGATTCTTGGCTCCATTCTGGACCAGGAACTGGAGTACCTGACCGGTTTTATCCAGCTGGGCACTGACTTTTTCTGATCCGGGAAGGGCCTTGCTTCCCGCTTCCGGTTCCAGCATCACACTCCCGTCCTTCTGGAGTGCCAGGAGCAGGGCATCGCGATCGGCTTTCAGGGCGTAGAGGGTCAGTTTTTGCATAGGGACTAACATTCGATCACGACCTTCTTCATAATATACTGGACCGCCGCATCCAGATTCTTCCGGGCTTCCGCCGCCTGGGCCTCATCCCGTTTCCGGTTTTCCGCCACCAGGGCATCGGCTTCCTGTTTAGCCTGGGCTTCCGCCTGGGCAATGGCTGCAGCAGCCTGTTTCCGGGCTTCCGCAATCAGGGCTTCCGCCTCTTTGTGGGCTTCCGCCTGGGCGTCCCGTACCGTATTCCGGGCTTCCAGAGTGGCCTGTTTCTTCAGGTCATCCGCCTTCTGCTCGGCATTTTTGATGTCTTCCAGCATGGACATGGTATCACCACCTTTGCGCAGGGAAGGCAGATGCCTTCCAGATTGGTAAGAAAAGGATAAAGAGCAGTAACCTATATAGTATTTCAACAAAAAGAAAAAAATCCCTGCTGAAACACTATAAAAACATTATACTATACTGTATTCGATTTTGTAACAAAAACTTTTCTTATTTTCGTCTATTACAATCTTCTTTGTTCCATTCTTTGATAATTTTGTAACGTATGATACAGGGAAATCGCAAAAAAGCCTCTTCCTGCTTTTTCCTTCCCATGTTTTCCTGTATAATAAAAAACAGTCTAAAAAGGAGTGATTTCCATGGATATACAAGAAACCCTGACCCGACAGCTGCCCCTGTACGCCCGGGTCCTGCTGCAAAAAGGGATCTGCCTCCAGAAGGACCAGATCCTGGTGATCAATGCCCCGGTGGAAGCCAGCCGGTTCGCCACCCTACTGACGGAAGAAGCCTATAAGGCCGGGGCTGCCCAGGTGGTGTTCAACTGGTACTGCAACGGGACCACCCGGCTCCGGTATGAGTATGAAACCCAGGACAAGTTCGAAGTTGTCCCCCACTGGCGCAGTGGATTCAATCTGGATTATTACCGGAAGGGTGCCGCTTTCCTGAGCCTGATCTCCGCCGATCCCTACGCCATGAAGGGCATCGACCGGAAAAAGATCATGGCCTGGCAGAAGGCTTTCCACCAGGCGGTGAAGGAATATTCCGACGGGATGATGGCTTCCAAGACCAACTGGCTGGTGGCCGCCGTCCCCAGTGCGGTGTGGGCCAAGCTGCTGTACCCGGCGCTGCCGGAACAGGAAGGCATGGACAGGCTGTGGATCCGGCTGCTGGATGCGGCCCGGTGTCTGGGCGAAGATCCTTTGGCCGACTGGGACAAGCATCTGGCGGAACTGAAGCAGCGCCGGGAATGGCTGACGGCCCAGCAGTTCACTGCCCTGGAATATGAAAACAGCCAGGGCACCCATCTCACTGTGGGCCTGCCGGACCGCCACATCTGGCAGGGTGGGGCTGAGAGCACCGCCCGGGGCTTCCTGTTCAACGCCAACATCCCTACGGAAGAAGTGTATTCCGCGCCTCAGGCGGACCGGGTAGACGGGGTTGTGTACAGCACCCGTCCCCTGGTGTACAGCGGGAACCTCATTGAAAATTTCCGTCTCACCTTTAAAAGCGGAAAAGTTGTAGAAGCCACGGCGGAAAAGGGAGAAGAAGTCCTGAAAGACCTGCTGAAAATGGATGACGGTGCCTGCCGGCTGGGAGAAGTGGCCCTCATCCCCTACCATTCTCCCATTTCCCTGATGGATACGGTTTTCTACGAAACCCTCCTGGATGAAAACGCCTCCTGCCACCTGGCCCTGGGGGACGCCTACCCCACCTGTGTGGAAAAAGGAGCGGAAATGGACGAAGAAGGCCTGAAAAAAGCCGGACTCAACGATTCCATGATCCACGTAGACTTCATGGTGGGCAGCCCAGATCTCACCATCACCGGGATCCGGAAAGACGGGACAAAGGTGCCCGTGTTCATCAACGGGGATTGGGCATAAAAAAAGAAGGGGCTGTTGCTCACGCAGCAGCCCCTTTTGGCTTTTACTTCCCGTGCCGTTCCCATACGGCCTGGGGAATGAATACCAGATGCTGGTTCACGAAGGTGTCGAACCCGCTCCGAGACAGTTCGTGTCCGTAACCGGAATTCTTCACACCGCCGAAAGGCAGTTCCGGCAGGGAGGTCCAGCCATGGTTGATGAAGCTCATCCCGGTTTCGATCCGGGCCGCCACCCGGCCGGCATGGTCCATATCGCTGCTGAACACCGTATTCCCCAACCCATAGCTGGAATCGTTGGCCAGGGCAATGGCTTCCTCTTCATCCCGGACTTTGTACACCACACCCACCGGACCAAAGACTTCTTTGTTGTACAGAGGATTGTCCTTCGTCACATCGGTCAGGATGGTGGGCATCACGAAGTAACCGGGGCTCTCGATGGGCTGGTGCCCGTACACCACCCGGGCGCCGGCCTGGACAGCCTGATTGATGGCCGCCAGCACATCCCGCTTGGCCGTGGCGGAGGACAGGGGTGCCAGTGTGGTGGCCGGATCCATGGGATCCCCCCATTGAGCGGATGCAAAGACTTCCGTCAGATCCTGAAGGAACCGGTCATAGTTCTTTTCCGTCACGATGAACCGTTTGGAAGAGACGCAGACCTGGCCCGCATTGTACAGCCGGGCGGCGAACAGCTGGGATTTCACTTCGTCCATGTCCGCATCATCCAGGACGATGAAGGCATCATTGCCTCCCAGTTCCAGGGAAGAAGGCTTCAATGCCTTTCCAGCATGTTCCGCCACGGAAGAACCGCCCCGTTCCGACCCGGTCAGGCAGGCTCCGGCCACCCGAGGATCTTCGATAATCCGAGAAACCTGATCATAGCTGGCAAACAGGTTCTGGAAAGCCCCTTTTGGAGCCCCGGCTTCCCGGACCAATGCCTCAAAAGCCAGTGCGGATCCAGGGCAGTTGGAGGCATGTTTCAGCAGCAGCGGGTTCCCGATGATGAAGTTGGGGGCGAACACCCGCATCACCTGGTAGAAGGGGAAATTCCAGGGTTCCACCGCCATGATCACGCCCCGTGCCTGTTTCAGGATATAGGCTTTGCCAGCCGGGGTTTCCACCGGTTCCCGGGCCAGGAATCCATCAGCCTGGTCCGCATAATATTCAGCGATGGCAGCACAGAGCGCCACTTCTCCCTGGGCTTCCACAAACAGTTTCCCCATGTCTTTGGTCATAATTTCTGCATACCGGTCCAGATCCCGCCGGAGCAGGGCAGCCACCTGGCGCAGGATAGCTTTCCGGCCTTCCACATCATTGTCTTTCTGCCAGGCCTGATATTGTCCATAGGCCCGTTCCAGGGCTTCTTCCACCCCGGCATCGGACAGACTCTCATAGGTACGGAGCACTTCATTGGTATACGGATAAATAGTCTGATAAGCCATCATCGATCCTCCTTTAATTGTCTAAATGTATTTTTATCGTTTACAGTTAACCATATTATACGATACTTTTAAAAATAATACAAGTCATTTTTAGATAATTTTTATCGATTATTATGTGGGATAAAAGAAGGGGTGTTGCACGTTGCGCGCAACACCCCTCTCTTCACTCTTATCCCTTCATCCCCCAGGCATATCCGGTCATAGCCATGTATCCCAGGTTGCAGATTTTGTTGAACACCTGGGCCCGGTCCGTGCCGGCGGCTCCCAGGCATACCAGGAGTGGCAGGTAATGATCCGGGGTGGGTACGGCGTACCCTGCATCCGGATGGGATTCGAACCCGATTACCTTAGCCGTGTCTCCCTGGAGCACTGCTTCCGTGATATAGTCGTTGAACCGGAGGGTGGCGGCGGAACCTCCTGCATTCTCCCATTCCACTTTCCGGAGATTGTGTACCACATTCCCGCTGCCCAGGATCAGATATCCTTCTTTCCGGAGAGCGGCCAGTTTCTGTCCCAGGGCAAATTCCTCCGCATGGGAAATGTCCCCGTCCACAGACAGCTGGACCACCGGAATGTCGGCCTTGGGGAACATGTGGACCAGCACCGTCCAGGCCCCGTGGTCAATGCCCCAGTCGTCATTGACGGCCACGGCAGAGCCTAGCAGAGCCTGCACCTTTCGGGTCAGTTCTCCATCTCCTTTGGCGGGATACTTCACTTCATACAATTCCTTGGGGAACCCGTACATATCGTAGACCTGCCGGGGTTCCGGGGCGCTCTGGACAAAGGTCCCGTGGGTATACCAGTGAGCGGATACCATCAAGATGGCCTTGGGCCGGCCAAACTGGCTTTCCACCGCCCGGCCGATCCGGTCCATCCCTTCTGTGATTGCATTGTGTTCCAGGGCAATCATGGGACTGCCGTGGCCGGAAAACACCACCGGCAAGATTTTCTTTTCTTCCATGTTTTTCCTCCTGTTATTTCAGATACCGGTCAAAGAAATCCCCAATGACATGGAGTACCTTATCCTGGACCCAGTATACGCCGCCATGGGCAGCCCCGGCAACCTCGTACCGTTCCGCCGGCACCCCCTTGGCTTTCAGGGCCTGGTACAGCAGGTCCGTCTGGCCCGGGGACACCACCTTGTCCGCCGTCCCGTGCATCAGCAGCATGGGCGCACTGTTTTTCCCGATGTAGGCAATGGGGTTGGCGGCCTCCGTAGCTTTGGGATCGGCCAGGACCCCTCCGTCCTTCCCGCCGAACACCGGGCTGCCGTTGACCCACAGGGCTTCCGTGGCCCCGGCGGACTGGTGCCGTTTCTGGTTTTCCGGGCTGTAGTCCATGCCCACCCGGCTCAAGTCCGACAGACCATAGAGATCCACGGCACAGTTCACCTGGCTGGATTCCTGGAGGTTTTCTCCCTTGTCAAAGGTCCGGGTACCGCTGGTAGTCCCTGCAAAAGCGGACAGATAGCCACCGGCACTGCCTCCCACGATGCCAATCCGGTTTTTGTCGATGTTCCATTGGTCCGCATGAGCCCGAAGATACCGGATGGAAGCCTTTACGTCTTCCAAGGGTTCCGGGAACCGGGCGGTAGGAGCCACCCGATAGGTGATGCTGGCCACCACATAGCCTTTTTCCGCCAGGTAATTCCGCAGCTGGACCCCATTGTCCTTATTGGCGTTGATAAACCCGCCCCCGGTCACAAAGACAATGGCCGGCATGGGAGTCTTTTTCTGAGGCTGGAGCAGATCCATGGCCATGGGCACATTGGGATAGCCCCGGCTGGGTACCTGTTCATAGACCACTCCGGAAATTTGCTTCACTTCCGTTTTCACCGGAGTCACGTCCAGAGTCTTACTAGGATAATGTTCCGCCGCTTCTGCCCCGGAAAATCCCGTCATGCCCAACAAAAGCAAACTGGACAGTACCAGCCGGCTCATTTTTCCATTGATTTCCATGGCAATAACCTCCTGCTTGATCAAACAGCCTTCCGTTCATCAGAATCCAAAAAAGATGTAAATATTTACATATTCGTCTGTTGCCATGAGTGTAGCACGGACCAGATATACTGTCAATATTTACAGTTCAAATTTATTCTATGATATAATACATCCAGAGAAAGGAGCGGTTCCATGGCAAAAGAAAACACACTCCGGTATGTGCTGCTAGGCCTTTTGGCCAAACAAGACCTGACCGGTTACGACATCAAGAAACTCTTTGAACAGGAAGTGGGGGATTTCTGGTGTGCCCGGCACAGCCAGGTGTATCCGGAACTCCGGAAACTGGAAGAAAGCGGGCAGATTACCAGCTATACCGGCACCGTGGGCACAAAGCTCCAGAAAAAATACTACCGCCTGGCCCCAACCGGCGAAAAACGGCTCCAGGAATGGCTGGTTCAGCCTTTGGGAGATATGATGCCCACCCGGGATGAATTCACCATGAAGCTGTATCTGATCCGCAGCCGGAAGGATCCCCAGCTTCGTCAGCTGTTCCAGGCAGACATCCGCCGCCACGAAGAGCACTTGGCTCACCTCCGACTCCGCTGGCAGCTGCTGTTTTCCACCCAAAAAGCCCAGGAAAAAGACTGGGGCCACGCCTTGATCCTGCAGGAAGCCATCCAGCGGGAAACCCAGAAGCTGGCATGGGAAAAGAAGCAGTTGGCAGAGATTTAACAATTTGTAAATTTTTTGGGTAAACAGTTGAAGGCTCCAGATTTTCGCGCTAAAATGTTGACTCGGTAGTCAAAGTGTGCAGAACAATCGAAGAGTTGTACAGGACGTGCCGCTGGCACGTCCTGTTTGTAAGGAGCAGGTATGGAAAAGAAAGAACTGAAGGAAAAATTGAAAGGATTCCTCCCTTCCGGCCATCTGGTGGGAGCCGGTTTCTCTTTCCAGTGGAAGGATGCCGACGGCCAGATCCAGGAATTCCAGGCGGGGCCCAAGCTGCTGATGGGCTTCTGCGGGGCCTTCCTGGCCAGTCTCATGGGACTGGCAGTATGTGCCGGACTGCTGTTCAAGGCCTGGGATGAACAGACGGAACTGGCCAACTACCGGGCGGACTATGGAGTCTATACGGAACGGCTGGCCAAGCTCATGGACGACAATGAAAAACTCCAGCGGGAACTGGCCCAGGTGGTCCAGGTGGAAAACGCCGTCCGGGAAAAGCTGTCCAAGGACGGAGTCAAGATCGGTGAACAGGCCGTGGACAAAAAATCCAAGGAACTGGACAAAGGGGGCCAGGGTGGCTCCACCACAGCGGACCAGCTGACGGTGCTGGAAGTCCAGGATGAAATCAACTGGAAGAAGCTGGCCTACAAGAAGGAGAACCTCACCAACATGCTGCTGGCCCTTTCCAATACCGGGGACGGCACCTACGGCTGGCCCGTCAGCGGAGGGGAGATCAGCTCCTTCTTCGGTCTCCGGGCGGATCCTTTCGGCGGTGGCAGTGATTACCATCCGGGCATCGACATTGCCGTAGATTACGGGACACCCATCAAGGCGTCCTCCACCGGGACCGTAGAAGAGGCCCAGTGGAACGGGGGCTACGGCCGGTTCGTCAGCATCGACCACGGCAACGGACTCACCACCTGCTACGGCCACATGAGTGCCATTGCCGTGCAGCCGGGACAGACCGTCCGCCGGGGAGATGTGATCGGCTATGCCGGCAGCAGCGGCTACAGTACCGGCCCCCATGTACATTTCGAAATCCGTCAGAACGGGAACCCTGTGAACCCGCTGAATTTTGCCAGACCGGTGGGATAAAAAAGCTGTGAAAAAATGATTGCTTATTTTTTCACAGCTTTTTTTATAACAATTTCAGTTTCTTCCCCAGCGCCACCATTCTCCTTCCCAGGAAGGGGATCTGGTACAGCTCTTCTTCCGGCATGGTCTTCAGCACTAGGAGTAGGATTCCATAGACAGGGATGGCTACAGCCATGCCTCCCAGGATGCTCCAAGCCCCCCAGTTGGGGACCAGGGCCAGGAATCCCTTCACCGCCGCCCCCATGGACGCTGCCGCCAGAGCAGTTTTCCCCAGCTGCTTCAATTCCAGGGAGAAGCCGGTGTACTTTTTAATGAAGAAAAGGTTCAGGACGGCAGCGATCCCGATATCGGCCACCGTAGCCCAGGAAGACCCCACGATTCCCAAAGAAGGAGTCAGGTTCCAGTTCAGCAGTACTTTGGATACTGCCGCCAAGATCATATTGAACACGGGGATCTTGGTCTTGCCCAGTCCCTGGAGGATCCCGGTACTCACCTGATGGAGTCCCAGGAGGAAAATGGCCCAGCTCATGGTCGCGATGGAAGGTCCAGCTTTGGGAGCGTTGTAGATCAGAGCCGCCACCCGGCCGCCCAGTACATGGAGGCCGATGCTGCAGGGGATGGTGATCACTGCCGCCACAGAAAAGGCCGTAGCCACTTTTTCCCGGATCCCTTCCGTATCTTCCAGTACCCGGGATTCACTGATGGCCGGCACCAGACTGATGGACAGCGCCGCCGTCAGGATGGTGGACATATTGATGAGAGGCACCGCCATACCGGTCAGATACCCGAACAGGGTGGTGGCTTCGGACATGGACCAGCCCCCCACCATCAGCCGCCGGGGCACGATCATCATATCCAGATTAGACACGATGGGCAGCATCAGGCTGGACATGGAAACCGGCAGAGCCAAGGCAATCAGACGTTTGATGATCTTTCCGGCCGGTTCCTGCTCCGCCTCAGGAACTTTTTGTTCTCCTTGAGGGAAGAACTTATGCTTCAGCCGGAAATAGAACACCTGGAGGAGCAGCAGGCCGCACAAAGCGCCGGCCCCGGCTCCCATGCTGGCTCCAGCTGCCGCATAGGTCAGGCCGTAGGGCATCAGCAGGTAGGAAAAAGCGATCATGGTGACCACCCGCACCAGCTGTTCCGTGATTTCCGAGCAGGCCGTAGGCGTCATGATCTGCCAGCCCTGGAAGTACCCCCGGAAGCTGGACAGGAAGGTTACGAAGAACACCGCCGGAGCCAGGGCGATGATGGAATAATAGGCTCGGGGATCGGGAATGATCCCGGAGGTGACCAGCCAGTGAGCCATCCCCAGGAGACACAGGGAAAAGAAGAGCCCAGTGCAGAAAAGCATCCGCAGGGAGACCCGGAACACCCGCTGGGCCCCGGTATAGTCTTCTTTGGCCACTTTTTCCGCGGTGATGATGGAAATGGCCACCGGGATCCCAGCGGAAGAAACGGTGATGGCCATCAAATAGATGGGGAAACCCATCTGGTACAAGCCGATGCCTTCGCCTCCCATGACTCGGGAGAGGATGACCCAGTTCAGGGCTCCGATGACCTTCACCACGATACTGGAAATGGTCAGGATCAGAGTCCCTTTCAGGAATTTTTTTGTTTTGCTGTTGGCGGGAGTTTGTCCTTGCTGCTCCATGCTATCCATCCTTTATACCGCCAGCTGGAGGGAAAATCCCTATGCGGCTCCTTCCAGCCTGCGTTGTTTCACTGTAATTGTATTATTTTATCATATTTTGGCAGCTAATGGGCATTTCTCCCATTGCTCAGGGAAATAAATGTTCTCCATCCAACTGGTATACATCTTCTCGGCCCTGATCTTCTGGGCTGTAGCGGATCTTGACGAAGATATCCGGCCGAACTCCCGGATGCAGCCATACACCAAAAGAAGCCAGTGTCTGCGGTCCGTCCGGCCGGCTCCCCAGCCGCCAGAGGCTGTTATCCGGTCCTTCCGTCCTATTCTGGCTGTAGCGGATCAAATCTTCCAATATATAAGGGGTCTGTTGGCTTTCCAAGAGATCTTCGATCCGCTGATACCGATGTCGGGCCGAAACGGTCTCTTTCAAGTTCAGCCGCTGGAACTCTGGGCTCAGATAAAAATTGGTATGGGCTAAAGTCCCGTTGCAGACCCGGCGCACCGCCACTTGGTCCTGATCCCCCACTTCCACCCAGGCCAATTCAGAAGCATCCGCCAGCAGCAGGAATTTTGGGCCGCCCAAATCTGTCCCGCTGGCCAGGGCTTCCTCCACCGTACCGCAACTGCCCAGCAGCCGTTTCAGCGCTCCTTTTCCCCAAGGGCCCATGGCCAATCGTTCCTTCCGGGGGATACTGCTGGCAGAAGCGGAAAATACAGCCAATCCTGCCTCATTTACCCCGCCCTTGAGAGCCATATGGCCTTCCGTTCCCCCATAGATCCCGTAATACCGGTAACGGGGACCCTGGACCAGCCGCATTTCCTGATACTCCGGACGCCAGTCCCGATTCTTCACAAGCAAACTGCCTCCTCCTTGGACCCGGCTGCCCTGGGCTCCGAACAGCGTACACCCCCAGACAGTGGCCGCCGGGATCCAAACGCTCAAAAAAATTAGGATGATCCTTTTTACGGAAAAATCCACGTTCCCCACATCTCCTTCCTTTTTCCCTTCCGTAATTGTATCACAGCCTTCCCTTGATTCCTACGGAAACCCTCAGGCCACTCTGGATTTTTACCCCATATGTGCTATAATGGATACACTTTAAGATGAGGTGCATTATGAGTACGTATCGTGTAGGTTTAGACATCGGGTCCACCACGTGCAAGATCGTCGTGCTGGACAATCATTCCCATGTGGTGTTTTCCCGCTACAAGCGGCACCAGGCCAATGTAGCCGGGGTCCTGCGGGAAGAACTGAAGACTTTGCGTTCCCAGATCGGCGGTGCCAGCCTGAAGCTGAAGATCACCGGTTCCGTGGGCATGGGAGTGGCGGAAAAATTCCAGATTCCCTTTGAACAGGAAGTGATCGCCGCCACTAAATTCGTCAAAGCCAAATATCCGGACGTGGCCACCCTGATCGACATTGGCGGAGAAGACGCCAAAATCGTGTACATCAAGGCCGATGGAAGCTGCGACCTGCGGATGAACGGCAACTGCGCAGGCGGCACTGGGGCCTTCCTGGACCAGATGGCCGTGCTCCTGGGGATTCCCATCGAACAGCTGGACGGCTTGGCAGAAAAGGCCCAGCATGTCCATTACATTGCCTCCCGCTGCGGCGTTTTTGCCAAAACAGACATCCAGAACCTGCTGGCCAAGAACGTGAGCCGGGAAGATATCGCCATTTCCATTTTCCACGCAGTGGCGGTCCAGGTGATCTCCACCCTGAGCCACGGCTGCACCATCGAACCCAAGATCCTGCTCTGCGGCGGTCCTCTGACCTTTATGCCCGCCCTGCGGAAAGCCCTGATGGACTGCCTCCAGATTCCCTATGTGAATTTCGTTGTGCCGGAAAACGCCAATCTGATCCCGGCCTACGGGACTGCCCTCAGTGCGGCAGATGCCCCGTCCATCTCCTTTGACCAGCTGGTAGAAAAATTGGAAAGCGCTCCCAAAGTGGCCGTCCGTTCCGATGACATCCTGCCCCCCATCTTCCAGTCTCCGGAAGACTATGCCACCTGGAAAAAGGCCAAGGAAGCGGATGCCATCCAGCTGACGCCCCTTACGGCGAAAACGGACGGGGTCTATGTGGGCATCGACTCCGGCTCCACCACCACCAAGCTAGTGGTCACTGATGATCAGGACCGGATCCTCTTCACCCATTATGGACCCAACAGTGGCAATCCCATCGGCGCCGTCCAGGACGCCTTTGAAGCCTTTTATGCGGAATGCCTGAAGGTGGGAGCCAATCCCCGGATCCTGGGCAGCTGCTCTACTGGCTACGGGGAAGACCTGATCAAAGCCGCCTTCGACCTGAAGACGGGCATCATCGAAACCATCGCCCATTATCTGGCGGCCCGGAAGATCCACCAGGACGTTTCCTTTATCCTGGACATCGGAGGCCAGGACATGAAGGCCATTTTCGTGGACCACGGTGTCCTGAATCGGATGGAACTGAACGAATCCTGTTCCTCCGGCTGCGGCACTTTCCTGGAAACCTTTGCCAAGGGGCTGAATTATTCCGTCAGCGATTTTGCCAAACTGGCCTGCGAAGCCAAGGAACCCTGTGACCTAGGTACCCGGTGCACGGTGTTCATGAACTCCAAAGTGAAGCAGAGCCTCCGGGAAGGGGTCACCATCGGGGATATTTCTGCCGGTCTGGCCTATTCCGTCATCAAGAACTGCCTGTACAAGGTGCTGAAGCTCCAGAACACCCATGACCTGGGGAACGATATCGTCCTCCAGGGGGGCACCATGAAAAACGACGCCGTGGTCCGGGCCTTCGAACTTCTGACCGGCACTACCGTCCACCGGAGCAACATCCCGGAAATCATGGGAGCCTACGGCTGCGCCCTGTTTGCCCGGAGCCGGGCAGAAGGAGAAGCCACCCTGGACGATATGATCCACGTGGCCAATTATACCGACAGTCAGCTCCAATGCCACGGCTGCGAAAACAACTGCCTGATCAAGAAATATAATTTCAGCAACGGCAGCATCTACTATTCCGGGAACAAATGTGAAAAATTCTTCACCAACAATGGGGAAGACCATAAACCTGGGGAAAACATCTACGACTACAAATACAAACTGCTCTTCGACCGTCCGGTGAAAGAGGATGCCCAGCGGGTCATCGGGATCCCCCGGTGCCTGAACATCTACGAAGACTACCCCTTCTGGCATGCCCTGTTCACCACCTGCGGGCTGAAAGTCCAGCTGTCCGACCCCTCTACCTTCAAGAATTATGAAGGAGGGATCCACGATGTAATGAGCGACAACATCTGTTTTCCGGCCAAGCTGGTCCACGGCCACGTCAACAACCTGATCCGGAAGCGGGTGAACCGGATCTTCATGCCCTATGTGATCTACGAACGGCAGGATGACAAGCGGCAGCTGAACAGCTACAACTGCCCGGTGGTCTCTGGCTATTCCGACGTGATCAAAAGCGTGGTGGATACGGAGATTCCCATCGATTCCCCGCCCATCAACTTCCAGGATGAATCCCTTCTGAAGAAACAGATCCGGAAATACCTGAGCTACATCGGCTTCGACCGTTTCACCGCGGACAAAGCCCTGAAGGCAGCCCTGAAAGCCCAGGAGGAATACGGCCGGGCCATCAAGGCCAAAAATGAGGAGATCCTCCAGAAGAGCCGGGCCAACAAACAACTGACCATCCTGCTGGCTGGCCGGCCCTACCATACGGACCCTCTGATCCAGCACAAACTCAGCGAATCCATTGCAGCCATGGGCATCAACGTGATCAACGAGGACCTGGTCCGGGACGACAGTTCCATCACCATCGACGATTCCTATCTAGTCCGGCAGTGGGCCTACATCAACCGGATCTCCAAGGCGGCCGACTGGGTGGCCCGCCAGGACAACAGCGTCCACTTCATGGAAATGACTTCCTTCGGCTGCGGTCCGGATGCCTTCCTCCAGGACGAAGTCCGGGGCATCCTCCAGCGCCATGGCAAGGCCCTGACCCTGCTGAAAATCGATGATGTATCCAACATCGGCTCCCTGAAACTTCGGGTCCGGTCCGTGGTGGAAAGCATCCGGTACAACCGGGATGCCAAATTCGAAGCTACCCCCTTTGAACAGCCGCCCCGTTTTGAAAAGAACATGCGGGACTACACCATCCTGGCTCCTTATTTCACCCCGTTCATTTCTCCCCTCATCCCTTCGGTGATGAAGAATGCCGGGTTCCATGTGGAAACCCTGCCAGAAAGCACGGTCCAGAGCGCGGACCTGGGGCTGAAATTCGCCAACAACGAAGTCTGCTATCCGGCCACCCTGGTGGTAGGGGACTTTATCCGTGCCCTCCAGTCCGGGAAATATGATCCCGCCCATACAGCCGTGGCCATTACCCAGACTGGTGGCCAGTGCCGGGCCTCCAACTACTTCGGGCTGATCAAGCATGCCCTGATTGCTGCGGGCTTTAAAGACACTCCGGTGCTGTCCCTGGCCACCAGCAAGAATATCCAGAATGACCAGCCGGGCTTTGCCATCAACTGGTTGAAGATTTCCCGGATCACCGTTTCCACCGTGCTGTTCTCCGACTGCCTGGCCAAGTTCTTCAACGCCTCCGTAGTCCGGGAAACCGTCAAAGGCAAAGCTGCGGAACTGAAGGACAAATACCTGGAACTAGCCAAGAAGGAAATCGAAGCCAACAGCCCCAGCGGTCTCCAGAGACTGCTGAAGGAAGCGGCGGCAGAATTCAACGCTTTGGCCAAGCCGGACGTGCATCTGCCCCAGGTGGGGATCGTAGGGGAAATCTACCTGAAGTTCAACGCCTTCGCCCACAAGAACATCACCAGCTGGCTGATGGATCACTCCATTGAAGTGATGCCTCCTCTGCTGACCCCTTTCTTCATGCAGGCTTTCGTAAACCGAATCACCAACCGGAAGTTCGGCCTGGAACGGCATCACATGCCGAACCTGATCGTAGATGCCCTGTACATGTGGGTCACCAAACAGGTGAAGAAATTCAATGAAATCGGGGAAGAGTTCCGGTACTTCACCCCCATCGAGGACATCTTCGACCTGGCCAATGACGGGAAAACCATCATCAACATGGCCGCCCAGTTCGGGGAAGGCTGGCTGCTGCCAGCAGAAGTGGTGAACTTCGCCAAGCACGGCATCGAGAATGTGATCAGCCTCCAGCCTTTCGGCTGCATTGCCAACCACATCATCTCCAAAGGGATCGAAAAGAAGATCAAATCCCTGTATCCTCACATGAACCTGCTGAGCCTGGACTTCGACAGCGGGGTCAGTGACGTGAACGTAACCAACCGGCTGCTGCTGTTTGTGGAAAACATCCGCACCAGCGCGGCTCCGGTACCGGTTGAAAAGAAAAAGAAAGAAGAAAGTTTCTTTGACGAGAACCTGGCAAGACGGGAGATTATGATTTAAGGAAAAGGCCTGCTGCGCCGGCAGCAGGCCTTTTTGCTATTCCCTCAAGCTATAGCAACTGGTTTCTTTTCTGTATTATCCAAATTCCCATGACCGTGGTATACTTTCCCCATGGACAAAACCTGAATGTATGGGAGGATATAGACCATGACCAAAAACAAACCGCCTTTTCGCTATGATATCGTGGGCAGTTTCCTGCGTCCTGCCGCTTTGAAAGAAAAGCGGGAAGCTTTTGCCGCCGGGACCATCCCTGCCTCTGACTTGAAGGCCGCTGAAGACGAAGCCATCCGGGACTTGGTGGCCAAGGAAAAAGAAGTGGGACTCCAAGCCGTCACCGATGGAGAATTCCGCCGCCGATACTGGCACCTGGATTTCCTGACAGAACTGGAAGGAGTTACGGAGATTTCCGCGGAAAACTGGTCCGTCCATTTCAAAGGGGCCCAGCCCAAAGCCCGGACCGCCAAAATCACCGGACCCATCGGCTTTGGAAGGCATCCCTTCCTGGACCATTTCCGGTTCCTGAAAGAAACCGCAGGAGAAACCCTGGCCAAGATGACCATCCCTTCCCCCAGCATGCTGCACCTGATCTGCTGCGTCCGGGAAAAACACTATGAACCCATTCCCCGCTATCAGGACCAGAACCGGCTGTTCACGGACATCGCCCTGGCCTACCAGCAGGCCATCCGTTCCTTCTACGCCGCCGGCTGCCGGTATCTGCAGCTGGATGACACCAGCTGGGGGGAATTCTGCGACGCCGACAAACGGAAGGCGTATGCCGAACGGGGCTTCGACTTGGATGAACTGGCCGATCACTATGTAGACATGATCAACCGGGCCCTGGAAGCCAAACCCGATGACATGACCATCACCATGCACATCTGCCGGGGGAACTTCCGTTCCACCTGGTTCTCCAGCGGCGGCTACGAACCGGTGGCGGAAACCCTCTTCGGCCGCTGCCGTGTGGACGGATTCTTCCTGGAATACGACAGTGACCGGGCCGGTGGCTTCGAACCCCTCCGGTTCATCAAAGGCCAGCAGGTGGTCCTGGGACTGGTGACCTCCAAGACCCCGGAACTGGAAAAAGAAGAAGACATCATCGCCCGGATCCGGGAGGCGGAAAAATACGTTCCCCTGGACCAGCTGTGCCTGAGTCCCCAGTGCGGGTTCTCCTCCACCGAAGAAGGGAACCTGCTGACGGAAAAAGAACAGTGGGCCAAGCTCCGGCTGATCCGGTCCATCGCAGAAAAAGTCTGGGAAGATGCATAAAACAAAGGTCTGTCGCACAGGCGGCAGACCTTTGTTTTATGCATTCTTCCTATTGGATCCGGGATCCGTAGACATCCCGAGATTCTTGTTTCTCTTTGCTGTTTTCACTGTTGACCCTTACCCGCTCCACTTTATGCCGGTCATTGTCTTTCCCGGAGATCCGGTCCACCCGGAACCGTTCAGCTTCCTGGATCTGGGTCAGTTCTGGTTTGAATTCTTCTACGGATCTGGCCATGTCAGCATCCACCGGTGCTCCATTCTGCAGTGCCCGATAGATGACGGCCGCATATTCGTACCGGGTCATGGTCCGGTCTCCCTTGAATTCTCCATCCGGATAACCTTCCAGATAGCCCCGTTTCCGAAGTTCTTCCACATATCGGCAGGCCCAGTGAGTTTCCGGCACATCGCTGAATTTCCCAACCAGCGGGCTGGCTGCTGGTGTCCCCTGGAGTTTCAGGGTCTGGAGAATCTGGGCATTCTGGTTCTTCAGCATTTCCACGGTGGCCCGCAGGTCGATGATTTCCTTGGCCATGGCCACTTTAGACCTTGTCACATGGTTCCCCTGCCCCAGTTTGAAGGTCACTCCGGCGTTCACCATGTTTTCTCCTCCTCCGAAGGAGCCGCCCACACTGAACATCATATCTTCCGTCGGCCGGTAGTAGGCTCCGATGGCTACCGCATGGGCACCGGCATAATTCCCATAGCCGGCGGCAAAGTCCCATTTGTCATCCGGATCAAAGTCCAGGGGCTGGAGCGCAGCCAGGGCGGCTGCTCCGGCTCCCACCCGGTTCACCCGGGCGTCCAGCTTGTTCAGGGAATTCCCCAGCTGGGTGATGTTCTGCCGGTTCTCCTGGACCATCTGGTTGGTGGCGTGGAGCTGGCTGCCGTTCACCGCATCCATGGAAGTGGCTGACACCTCGCCCGGCGCCAGTCCGGTAATGGAAAGCCCTTTCATATCCATGCCTTCTCCATTCAGGATCGGCCCCTTTTCCCCGATGGTCACACTGTCTACGGTAATATCCTTATCCAGGTGGATATGGATATTGTCCACGGTCCGGCCATTGGCGTCAGTCGTAGAACTGGATGCCGTATGGATATTGTCCCCGCCCAGTACATTGACGACTCCTCCGTCGTTGAGCCGGGCCGTATTCCCATCGTCCGTGGCAAAATCCACTTCATTGGACACATAGCCTACATGAACCGGTCCGCCGTCATCGACTTCCGGCTGCTCTGCCATCACCCGCCGGGGAGCAGGCCTGGGAGGAGCTGGAGAGGGCTGATCGGGAGCGGCATCCAGCTGCTCCAGATTGTACGGGAATTCTTCTGGATTGGACAGGATGTGTACCGTTCCGTGTTCGTTGCTCAATCCGTTCAGATTGGCTTTGATAGTGTATTCCGAGCCCAGTTTCTCCACGATGATCCCCTCTCCGGCATGGATGGAAATCCGGGCATCGCTCATGGCTTCCTTCAGCTGGGCCACGTTCACCGCGTCGGTGTCTTCCGTGCCGGCGGCCAGATTGATGATCTGCCGGGTCCGCTGGGGAATCAGCCTGCCATCTTCATCCTGGGAAGGACCGGCCCCTACGGACACGGCACCCCAGCTGGACTGCCAGGCAGGAGAATCGTCCTGCATCCAGCCGTACACCGGATGGTACCCCTGTCGTCCGGCTTCCCGGTCGGCCACGGAGCTCATACCCAGAGCCACGGACCCAGTAACGGAAGCGCTGCTCAAGAGACCTATCGCCGTACCCCCTTTACCGGTAACCTGGCTGGCAGCCCCTACGGCCGTGCCCTGAAGGACGGCTTGGCTGTTATACCCCAGGGCAGAGGCGAAGTTATCAGTGGCTTTGCTGAAGCTGCCCAGGGCCACGGAAGCCAGTCCGGAGGATTCGGAATGGGCCCCTACGGCAGTGGAATGTTCACCAGCCGTTCCGCCTTCATTCATGCCATTGGCCATGATGCCGATGCTGGTGCTGTATACGCCTTTGCTCTTGGCCTGCTGGCCCAGGGCCACGGCCCCTTCTGCAGTGGCTTCGGAATAACTGCCCACCGCAGTCGTATACAGGCCTACCGCATGGCTTTGTTCCCCGATGGCAATGGCATTGGTTCCGTTGGCTTCTCCCTGGGATCCGGTTCCGATGGCAATGGCATCCAGCCCCGTGGCCCGAGATCCGTTCCCTATGGCCAGAGCCCGTTCTCCATCCGCCTTGGCATCATTGCCCAGAGCCGTAGCGCCCATGGTCCCATCGGCATAAGCCCCGGCTCCAACAGCCAGAGAATCCGTTCCCACCGCACCATCGTTCAGGTAATTTCGATTCCGGTTGCCATCTTCCGGGTTCACACTGAAATAGTGGACAGCAGCAGGAGGACTTTCTGCACTTTCTCCCGCCTCTGCCGCCAGAACAGGTCCGCCATGCAGCAGCGTCAGTCCGCAGAAAGCCGCCAGCAGCAGCTTTTTCAACCCGCCTCCCTGCCGGTTCCGGGCTTCACTGCGGCATCCGGAACAGCGTGAAATCAGTTCAGAACCCACCATATAGCAGTTCCGGGTTTCGTTCCACACTACCTTAAAGATCCTGTTCATACCATGGCACCTCCTGACAAAACTATAGTTGGAGTAAAAAATTGAATTTTCCGTCTTTATCCTGCGTTTTCTTTTCTCTTTTCTCCTTTAGGTGCTTTTATTATACAAAAATCAGCAGTACTTGACACTGTACTATAGTACAGGTTTTCAGAAGATTTCTTCTGTCTTGACTTAAGCGGACAGCAAAAAAAAGAGGCCGCCGCACAAAACATGCAGCAGCCCTTTTGTCAGCGTCTGACAGGCAACGGTTCTTTGGGTTCCCGACGGCATTCCACCCCCAAAAGATCTTCATAAAACCGGATCATAGCCCCTTTGTACAGGTCGCCTTCCCCATGGCGGAGGGCCAGCTGATAGGTCTGCATGGTTCCCTGCAAGGTAGGCAGTGGGACCTGGAACCGGGTGGTCAGTTCTGCCATATGAGCCATGTCTTTGTAAGCCCGTGCCAGGGAAAATCCGTAGGCGAAATCCCCTTCCAGCACCTTGGGAATCAGGTGACAGGAAGCATAACTGGATCCGGAAGCTGTCATTAGGACTTTGCCCAGTTTCTCCGGAGACAGCCCCAGTTTCGCTCCCAGAGGCATCAATTCACAAAAAGCTGCTGTGCAGATATTCAGGCAACAATTGTTGATCATCTTGGTCAGCTGCCCGCTGCCGCTTTCCCCCATATACAGGATGGTGCTTCCTACCGCTTCCAGAAGGGGCTTCACTTGGAGAAAAGCTTCTTCCTCCCCGCCCACCATAATGGTCAGTGTGCCATCGTCGGCCTTGGCCTGATGGCCGGAAATGGGAGCATCCAGATAAGCCACCTCCCGTTCACGGCAGCTTTCTGCCAATTCCTGGGCTTCCAGATAACTCAGGGTACTGCAGTCCACCAAGATCGTACCTGGAGCCAGGCACTCCAGCAGTCCCTCTTCTTCCAAAAGGACCTGTCTGACCGCCGCTCCATCCGGCAGGCAGAAGAAAATGACCGAACTGTCCGCCGCATCCCGGTTCCAGGTACTGATGGCAGCCCCCGCCTGCTGGAAAGGGATCAGATGCTCTTTTTTCCTGGCAATGGCCCGGACCTCCAGTCCCTTTTTCAGCAGATTCCGGCACATCCCGCCGCCCATGACGCCTACCCCGATAAAACTGATCTTCATTGTTTCTCCACCCTTTCTGTCTGCTGCCTACACCACCATCCATGATGCCCTGCAACAGGAACGTTTTTGCAATGATTGCTCTTTTTTCCTTCTTTTACAAGATTTTTATCCTTTTCTTTTCCTTTGTTTAAGATTCCTTTATGTTCGCCTCCTATACTGGAAACAGCAAACAGGAGGAGGGATATTCCATGGAATACTGGGAAAATGACAAGGCGCCTCTGCCGCGGGTCTACCACAGGCACTGGCCAGCTTTTTTGCTGTTCCTCCTTTGCCTGATCCTGTTCTTTGCAGCCAACAGCCAGCTGCTGATCACGGACCCGGTGGAATCCAACTATACCCTCACTGCTAAGGAAATGCTGGCCTCCGGAGACTGGCTCTCTCCCCGGATCTACGGGAACTATTGGTACGACAAACCCTGGCTGTTTTACGGCGAACTGCTGTTGGCCTTCCAGCTTTTCGGAGAGACTTCCTTCGCAGCCCGTTTCTTCTCTGCGGTCTTTGGTACCATCGGGGTCCTCCAGACCTATTGGTTCGCCCAGAAACTGTACAACCGGAATATCGGATTCCTCAGTGGCCTGATCATGGCTACCAGTGTGGAATATTTCTATCTGGCCAAAGCGGTGATCACTGATATGACCCTTTTCGTCACCCTGGACGGCGCTTTGATGCTGTTTTACGTAGCCAAAAGAGAAAGCCGCCCCCGTCTCTTTTACGGAGCCTATGCCCTGGCCGGCCTGGCCATCCTCACCAAGGGACCTCTGGGCCTGGTGCTGCCGGGGCTGATCATCCTGGCCTATCTGGCCGGGAACCGGGATTTCCATACCCTGACCCACATGAAACTGGTCCGGGGGCTCCTGCTGGCCCTGGGGATCGCCGCCCTGTGGTACGGTCCCATGATTCTTCTCCACGGCACCGATTTCCTCACCGGCTTCATCGGGGTCCACAATGTACTCCGGGCCACGGTATCCGAGCATCCCCGGAACAACACCTGGTGGTATTATTTCCTGGTTTTCCTCATAGGCTGCTTCCCCTGGAGCCTGAGCCTGCCCTGGCTGTGGAAGGAATATAGAAAGAGACTGACGGACCGGATCAAATACCGGATCTTCTGGAAAAGCCTGGATGATCAGCAGCGGTTCCTGTTCCTATGGGGATCCGTCACCTGGCTGTTCTTTGAATGCATGGCCACCAAATACCCCACGTACACCTTCCCCAATCTGCCGCCTTTGGCCATAGGCCTGGCCTGTGCTTTCCCGACTCTGGAACAACAGTACTGGATCAAACGGACTGCCCTGTCCATGGCCCTGCTGCTCACAGTCCTTTCTTTTGTCCTAGCTCCCCAGCTGTGCCAGCAGTCTTCCGCTTGGGGGGCGGCTCAGGTGGTCACGGCCCTCCCTATGCCGGAAGTCCTGGTATATGTCTATGGAGGCCGGTATCCCGTATCCTTCACCTATTACAGCGGAATCCCGGCCCCCCGGCTGGTGACCCGGCAGCGGCTCCGAGAACTGCGGCTGGAAGGGATCAGCTGGAACGCCAAGAATATGATGCCTTTCGCAACTCTGGAAGACCTGCCGGACAAAGGCCCTCTCGTGGTCCTGGTGGACCGGAGCAGCCAAAAGGACTTTCTCCAGGCTCTCCCGGGCAACTGGGAAAAGCATGGGGAAGGCGGCCGTTGGGTCATCTGGACAAGAGAATAAAACCGCTACCGCAGGGACTGCCTCTTTTACAAGGCAGTCCCTTTTTTTGGTATAGTGAAGCCGGAGGCTTCCAGATCGATGCCTTCATGTTCCAGCAGCCACACCTTCCGGGGCATGCCGCCTCCGTATCCAGTCAGGCTTCCGCTGGATCCCACCACCCGGTGGCAGGGAATGATCAGGCTGATGGGATTGTGGCCCACGGCTCCCCCTACCGCTTGGGCCGACATCTGTTTCTTCCCCATCTTTCCAGCCATCTGCCGGGCGATGGCCCCATAGGTCAGGGTCTTTCCGTAAGGGATGGTCAGCATGATCCGTCCCACCTGCTGCCGGAAATCACTGCCGGACAGTTCAAGAGGAGGGGTGAAACCAGGATCTTTCCCCTGGAAATACAAATCCAGCCAGTGGCGAGTCTCCTGGAATACAGGGAGATCCGGCTCTCTCCGGGCACCATCCAGTTCCTGCTCCCCAGGCTCATATCTTTCCCCCTGGAACCACAGCCCATAGAGAGCCTCTCCATAGCTGGTCATGATCATGTCTCCCAGAGGCGTCGCCACCCGATCCATGTACAATACTTTTTCGTCCATGTTTTCCCCTCCTTTTCTGCCTATATTATACCAAAAAGGGCTGTTGCATAGGTAACAGCCCTTTTCGGAGGTCTCGAGACTCGAGACCGGGGTGTTGCACATAACGTGCAACACCCACTCTCAATGATTCCCCAGATACCACTGGACGAACTGTTTGGCGATCCGGCCGTTCCGACCGGAATGTTCCATTTCCCAGCGCACGCCCTGGATCCGCAGTTCTTCCGGGGACAGCTTGATACCTTCTTTCTGGAGCTCGTGGTCGATGATGGCCAGATATTCCTGCTGGGTGGGAGCTCCGAAATGGAGGATCAGTCCGAATCGGTCGGACAGGGATATGGATTCATTGGTAGCATCCTCCCGGTACACTTCCGCTTCCAGCTCGTCACTCCGATCCGCCCAGGTTTCCTTCAGCAGATGGCGCCGGTTACTGGTGGCGCACAGCATCACATTGTCCGGCTGAGGAGCAGCCCCACCGTCAATAGCAGATTTCAGGTATTTGTATTCTTTTTCATTTTCATCAAAGGACAGATCATCGAAAAAAAATAAGAACCGGTGGCTGCGGATCTTTCCCGCCCGTTCCATGGCAGCCGCCAACAGATGGAGCTGATCCCGTTTGATCTGGACCAGCCGCAGTCCCTGGGCGCTGAACAGAGGGATCAGTGCCTTGATAGAAGTGGATTTCCCTGTGCCCCGGCTGCCCGTCGCAAGGACATTGTTGCATCCCCGTCCGGCCATGAACTGCCGGGTATTGGCCAGGAGCTTTTCTTTCTGTTCTGCATATCCCAAGATATCTTCCCATGCGTAATGAGGGAAATCGGTGATTCCCTGGAAGCGCCCCTTGGCATCCAGGCAGAAAGCTTCGTACCGGGCCATTTTTCCCCGCCCATACCGTTTATAATGCTGGAGTAGGATCCCGGCCTGCTGGGCGGCTTCTGGGGTCTCCAGCAGCTGACGGGCCAGCTGGTTTTCCAGGCTCTCCTGGGAGGCCGGACAGATTGAGGCATAATGATCATAGAACCCGTCCCCCAGCACATCGCTGCCAGTAAGGGTCAGGAAGGAGCGCAGTCTTTCCATATCCCGCGTCAGGGCCGCCAGCAGTCCGCTCCCCGTATCCCCCTTGGATTCTACCATCTGACCCGCCAGGTTATTCCCTTCACTCAGGAGATGGAAGAAATACCCCTGCCACAAGTTCCCGGAAAGCCCCAGCTCTTCTGCCTGTTCCAGCAGAGCTTCCCGGGCCCGGGCCAGATATTTCTCCCGTTCCGGATGCTGCTGGGCCTTCCGCAGATTGATGATCACCGGATCCCGGTGCAGGGGCCGGAGCACTGTCAGCGTAGAAAAAAGCCGGAAATCAGCAACTGTTTCCGAAATCGTCTGTTTCATGGCTGTCCTCCTTCCGTTCCCTGGGGCACCAGCAGACTGTCCTTGACGGTCTGGGGACCTCGTCCCAAGGCGATTTGACCGGTGGTTGCGATTTCCAAGACGGTATAGTTCTGGAGCATCTGCCGCAGGGCCTGGATATGGTCCTGCCGCCCGGTCAGGCGGAGGATCAGGGAATCCGGGTACACATCTACGATCTTGGCATGGAACAATCCGGCGATATTGGTCAGTTCTTCCCGGATCTGGGGCGTGGGCGCACTGACCTTGATCATGGTCAGCTCGTAGCTGACAAAAGGTGCATCATCCAGGTTCACCACCTTGATCACATCGATCAGATGGCTCAGCTGATGGATGGCCTGATCCAGCTGGAACCGGCTTTCCACTCCCACCACCAGATTGATCCGGCTGATTTCCGGAATTTCCGTATAGCCTACGTTCAGGCATTCGATATTGATGTTCCGGCGGGCAATGAGCCCCGCCACATGGGATAGGACACCCGGCCGGTTATTGACCAGGAGTGCTATATGCTGCCATTTCATGATTTTTCTCCTTTATGCTTGGTCTGTACTTCCGCTGCTTCGCCTTCAATCCTCTCGTCCCAGGATCATCTGGTCCAGTCCCTTGCTCCCCGGCACCACCGGGTAGACCCGTTCATCTTCCGGGATGGTGATTTCCAAAAGGGCAGAATCCTCTGTACCGAACAGGAAATCCAGCCCTTCTCCCAGTTCTTCTGGACAGGAAATGCTCCGGGATGGAATGCCCATGGCTTCCGCGATTTTTGCCATAGAAGGTTTCCGGATCAGTTTCGTTTGGGAATACCGCCCACCCCGGAACAAACCCTGGAGCTGGCGCACCATGCCCAGCTGGCCGTTTTTCAGGACGATGGTCTTCACCTGGATCCCATAGGTAGGCAGGGTCGTGAATTCCTGACAGTTCATCAGGATGCTTCCGTCCCCGGTGATCAGCAGAACCGTTTTATCCGGTTCTCCCACTTTGGCCCCCAGGGCAGCCGGCAGACCGAAGCCCATGGTCCCCAGCCCTCCAGAAGTGATGAAATGCCGGGCTTCCAACGTGGGGAAGAATTGGGCTGCCCACATCTGGTGCTGGCCCACATCAGTGACCACGATGGTATCCCGGGGAGCCCGGGCTGCCGCTTTTTTCAAGGCGGTTTCCGGAGAGATCCCGCCAGCGCAGGCATGAGCAACACAAGGGACTTCCGCTTTCATAGCTTCCGCCTGTTCCCGCCAGGGAGCTACCTGTTCCCGGAAATCTTCTGCCAAGGGATCCACCAGCTGGCTGAACAGAGGCAGGGATTCCCGTAAATCTCCAGGCACAGCCACCTGGACCGGGATAATCTTATTGATTTCCCCCGGTTCCACATTGAAATGGACGATCCGGGCTGCTGGAGCAAACAGACTGGCTTTGGCTGTGGAGCGTTCGTCGAACCGGACCCCGAAGGCCAGCAGCAGATCACATCCGGACACAGCCATATTGGCCGCATAGCTGCCGTGCATCCCCAGCATACCCAGATGCTGGTCCAAGGTATCCGGCACGGCCCCTTTCCCCATCAGGGTGGTGACCACCGGGATCCCGGTCTTTTCTGCCAGATAGGTCAGCACCCGTCCGGTATCCGAGAGAATCACCCCGCCTCCAGCCATGATCACCGGCCGGCGGGCCCGGCGCAGAGCTTCTGCTGCCCGCTGCACATCGGCCTGGCGGGGATGCTGGCTGCCCTGGTAGCCCAGCAGATGGACTTCTTTAGGATACTGGAAGTCCAGTTTGGCATCGAACACATCGGTCACGATGTCGATGAGTACCGGACCCGGCCGTCCGGTCCGGGCAATGTAAAAAGCCTCCTTCAGCACCTGGGGCAAGTTTTCTGCCTTCCGGACCAAATAGTTGTACTTGGTGATGGGGGTGGTGATCCCGGCGGTGTCCGCTTCCTGGAAGGCATCCTGCCCGATCAGGGAGGTGGCCACCTGGCCGCTGATGATCACCAGGGGGATGGAATCCATATTGGCGGTGGCAATGCCCGTCACCATGTTGCAGACCCCGGGGCCGCTGGTAGCAATACAGACCCCCACTTTCCCCGTAGCCCGAGCATAGCCGTCCGCTGCATGAATGGCCCCCTGTTCATGGCCGGTGAGGATATGGGGGAAGCCGGTTTTGTAAATGGCATCATACAGGCCCAAGACGGCTCCGCCGGGGTATCCAAAGACCACCGGGACCTGTTCTTCTTTTAAACTTGCAAGGATGGCTTCTGCGCCGGTCATTTCCATACGGTTCCTCCTTTAACGATTCCTGTCCTTTTCAAATGGGCTCTGGTATCGAAGCCCTCATCCTTTTCAAATGGGTCCTGGTATCGTGACCCGCGGTCTTTGGAAAGTTGATTTGACGGTGCCGCAGAAATAAAAAATCCGTCCCTGAAAAGGGACGGAAAATCCGCGGTACCACCCTGATTCCCCGGGCATTGCTGCGCCGGGACACTTTGCCACGTACAATCATACGCGCTTCCTATAACGGGGAATGCCGTCCAGACCTACTGCCAAAAGGTTCAGCCTGTCTCCTCCGGGACCAGTTTCCTCCTGCCCGGTCTGGCAGCTTCCACCGTCCGCTGCCTCTCTGCAAAACCCTTCAGAAGTACTCATTCCCATCCTGGGATTGGGGATTTAAAATTGTGAATTGGATTTATTTTATCTTCCACATGGACGTATGTCAACCGTTTTCACGAAGAAAGTTGCATTTCTCCTGTTTTTCACGATTTATTGTAATGTATTATACAGATCCTTCACGGGAAGATGATCCATTTGGTGCGGGACGGCCAGTGTAAGACAATGGTATAATAAGAGACGATATGAAAGAAAGGAGTATCCTGCTTCGCAAGGCAGGATGTGGACTCTATGCGCTGGAAAGATCTGCCCATCCGGAAACGACTGCTGGCCGCCAACTACCTGATGATCCTGACGCCCGTCCTTTGTTTCACCTTGCTCAGTCTGGGGATCTTCTGGATCTTTGGCCTGGAGAACCTGAACCGCAGCAGCATCATTTCCTTTATCTGGCCGGAAAGCGGCCCCACTCTGACCATCCAGTTCGAACTGACCCGGCTCCGGGTCCGCTCGGACCATTTCAAGCCGGACAATCCCCACCCGCTGATGCGGGTCACCGAACATCTGGAAGACCAAGGTCTCCAAGTCCTTTTGGTCCGAAATGGCGTTCCTTTCCATGTAACTCCAGGCAGAGAAGCTGAAGCCATCCGCTCCGCCACTCTCCAGCAGGTGCCGGAAGGACAAGGGGGCATCAGCTGGGGCAGAAAGGGCCTGGCTTTCCATTACCGCTCCCTCCAGACAGGGGTGGAAGCCTGGGTAAAGGGGCCGGCCCCGCTGGTGGAAGGAGATGACCTGTTCACTCTCCATTCCAAAGAACTGTTCAAAGGCAGCTTCATCGGTGCTTTCCTCCTAGTGCTGCTGGCTGCCGCTCTGGCAGGTCTGACTCTCAGCCGGCTCATGGCCCGGCAGCTGCTGAAACCCCTGGGAAAACTGCGCCGGGTGGCTGCCCAGGTCAGCCGGGGGGATCTGGACACTCCCATCCAGGCGGACAGCCGGGATGAAATCGGGGACACCTTACGGGCTTTTGAAAAGAGCCGCCGGGAACTGTTCCGGGCCCGGCAAAAACGCGAGCAGGATGAACGGAGCCGGAAGGAAATGCTGGCCGGGATCGCCCATGACCTGGCCACGCCCTTGACCAAGATCCAGGGCTATGCCTCCGGAATCCAGGACGGCATTGCAGATACCCCGGAAAAACGGCAGCGCTATCTCCAAAAGATCCTGGAAACCACGGAAAACATGGCCCAGCTGAACCAGACCCTCTTTCTCTTTTCCAAGCTGGACCTGGACCAGATCCCCTTCCACTGGGAAACCGTGGATCTTTGTTCCTATATGAAGGATTACGTAGAAGGGCAGCGGGATCACTGGGAACAGAACGGGCTCCAGCTGACCTTTTCCACCGCCCTGGCCGCTGCCCCTATCCGGATGGACCGGGATCAGTTTGCCCGGGTGCTGGACAACCTGGTGAGCAACAGCTGGAAATACAAAACGGGAAAAGCCGGTACCCTGGCTATTGTCCTGGAATCCCAAGGGAAGAAGCAGGTCCGGCTGGAACTAACGGACGACGGTCCCGGCGTGGCTCCGGAGCAGCTGGAACGGATCTTCGAAAGCTTCTACCGGACGGACCGGGCCCGGAGCCATGTAGCTGCCGGCAGCGGCCTGGGACTGGCCGTGGTCCGAAAAATCGTGGAAACCATGAAAGGAAGGATTTGGGCCGAGGCCAACAAGCCCCGGGGCCTTAAAATCCACATGGAATTTTCTTTGGAGGAATCAATCTAATGCAAAAGATCTTGATAGTGGAAGATGACCGGGATATCGCAGAACTGGAACGGGATTATCTGGAAGCCAACGGCTTTGCCGTGGAAATCGCCGGAGACGGCCTGACAGGAGAAAAGGCCGCTCTGGATGAAAAAGTGGATCTGTTGCTCCTGGACATCATGCTCCCAGGGCAGGACGGATTCCAGGTCTGCCGGAGGATCCGGGAAAAGCGCAATATCCCCATCCTGCTGGTATCCGCCCGGCAGGAGGATGTGGACAAGATCCGGGGTCTGGGCCTGGGGGCGGATGACTACATCGTCAAGCCCTTCAGCCCCGGAGAGCTGGTAGCCCGGGTCAAATCCCATCTCAGCCGATATCAGCAGCTGACCGGACAAGAAACAGGGCGGCAGCTGCTCCAGCGAGGAGACCTGTCCATCGATCGGGAGGGACACCGAGTCTATCTCAAGGGAAAAGAAGTCCCCATGCCCAACAAGGAGTTCTCTCTGCTGCTGTTCCTGGCCGAAAATCCCGGTGTCGTATTCAGCAAGGAAACTTTGTTCGAACGGATCTGGGGAGAAGATTCTCTGGGAGACACGGCCACGGTATCCGTCCATGTGAACCGGATCCGGGAAAAAATCGAGGCCACGGCCAAACCGGAATACATCGAAACGGTGTGGGGCGTAGGCTATCGGTTCAGAAAATAGGTCATACTGACTATTTCAATCGTTACATTTTTTGTTATGCATATGCTATTTTGAAACTTTTTTAAAAACCTTGTTGACAACTGTTCACGCACAATGTATACTGACACCATCCTTTTCAAACCAAGTGAACAAGGCAAATCCCATGAAGGGAACGAGTACTTTGCCTCCCGTTTCTCCCAGAGAGCTGACGATGGTGCGAGCCAGCAGAAACCGGCAAACGAAAATCCTCCCCCAGGAGCCTGCTGAAGCCCAGTAAGCATGGACGGTCTTCCCCCGTTAGCCGGAACACGTATGTTAGTACGTAGCAGAGTGCTTCGCGCCAGCAATGGCCGGAGAAGCAGGGTGGTATCGCAGAAATGTTTCCGTCCCTATTTCTATAGGGACGGATTTTTTTTTTACGAGAAACCGGCTCTGCCACGTATCCCCCATTTTATTTCTATTTTCAAAGGAGATGTTTCCCATGGCAAAAGTATTTTATGACAAGGACGTTAACTGGAGCGTACTCAAGGACAAGACGGTGGCTATCATCGGCTACGGCAGCCAGGGCCATGCCCATGCCTTGAACCTGAAAGAAAGCGGCGTCAACGTGGTAGTCGGCCTGTACAAAGGCAGCAAATCCGCCGATGTAGCCCGGGCCGCCGGCCTGGAAGTCAAGACCGTACCTGAGGCCGTTGCGGCAGCCGATGTGACCATGGTCCTGATCCCGGATGAAAAACAGGCCGATGTATATAAAGCCGAAATCGCTCCCAACCTGAAGAGCGGCAGCGCCCTGGCTTTTGCCCATGGCTTCAACATCCATTTCAAACAGATCGTCCCTCCGGCAGATGTGGACGTATTCATGGTCGCTCCCAAAGGCCCGGGCCATCTGGTCCGCCGGACTTTCGTTGAAGGCGGCGGCGTACCTGATGTATTCGCCGTAGAACAAGATGCCACCGGCAAATGCTTCGATCTGGCCCTGGCCTATGCCAGAGGGATCGGCGGTACCCGTGCCGGAGTCATCCAGACCACTTTCCAAGAAGAAACAGAAACCGACCTGTTCGGGGAACAGGCTGTCCTGTGCGGCGGCATCTGCCAGCTAATCACCAACGGGTTCGAAACTCTGTGCGAAGCCGGCTACCAGCCTGAAATCGCTTATTTCGAAACCTTCCATGAAATGAAACTGATTGTAGACTTGATGTACGAAGGCGGCATGGCCAAGATGCGCAAATCCATCTCCGACACCGCTGAATACGGAGACTACACCGCCGGCCCGAAAGTGGTGACCCAGGATTCCAAGGCTGCTATGAAGCAGGTCCTGAAAGACATCCAGGATGGCACCTTCGCCAAAGACTGGCTGCTGGAAAACCGTGCTGGAGGCCGGGCTCACTTCCTGGCTATGCGCCGTCAGCATGCCGAACATCCTATCGAAAAAGTCGGGGAAAAACTGCGCAGCATGATGCCCTGGCTGCATGAAAACGACAAAAACGAGTAATCAGAAAGAATCCAGTTTTAAAGGAGGCAGGGGAAACTATGAAAATCACCGGTGCAGAAGCCGTCATCGAAAGTTTGCGAAAGGAACAGGTCCAGGTTGTCTTTGGATACCCTGGAGGAGCCGTACTGAGCCTGTATGATGCTCTGTACCGGATGGAATTCCCCCATATCCTCACCGGCCATGAACAGGGAGCCGTCCACGCAGCAGACGGCTATGCCCGGGCCACCGGCAAGGTAGGTGTCTGCTTTGCCACCAGCGGTCCTGGGGTCTGCAACATGGTCACCGGCATCGCAACCGCCAATATGGATTCCATCCCGATGGTAGTGATCAGCGGCCAGGTGGCTACCCCTCTGATCGGCCGGGATTCCTTCCAGGAAGCGGATATTTCCGGCATCACCACCCCTATCACCAAGCACAATTACCTGGTAAAGAAAGTCCAGGACCTGCCCCGGGTATTGAAGGAAGCTTTTTACATCGCCCGGAGCGGCCGTCCCGGGCCGGTGCTGGTGGACGTGGCCAAGGATGTATTCGATACTCCCTTTGACTACGAATATCCGGAAACGGTCTCCCTCCGGGGCTACCAGCCCCTCCAGGAAGGCCGGGAAGAAGAAGTGGAGAAAGCCCTGGATGCCCTGCGGCAGGCCCACCGGCCTCTAGTAATGGTAGGTGGTGGCGTGGTCCTGTCCAATACGGCAGAACCGCTGCGGCAGATTGTCCGGGCCGCCAGCCTGCCGGTGGTGTACACCCTCATGGGCAAAGGCGCCATCCCTGACAGCTGGGAAGAGAACCTGGGCATGGCCGGGATGCACGGCACCTGGACCGCCAATATGGCCATCACCCAGTGTGATCTGCTGCTGACCGTGGGAGCCCGGTTCGATGACCGGGTCACGGGATCCGTAGCCAACTTTGCGCCTAAAGCCCGGATCGTCCATTTCGACATCGACCAAGTAGAGATCAACAAGATCGTCCATGCGGACCTCAGTGTCAATGGAGATCTCCGCTGGTCCCTGCCGGCCTTCTGGAAAAAGCTGGAAGCCAATCCCATTCCGGCCGTCCAGACCGTTACCTGGCGCCAGGAGCTCCAGGAAATGAAAGCCGGCCACCCGGCGGGGACCCGGCCTTCTTCCGAGAAAGGCCTGTCGCCCCAGGTAGTGCTGGAAGAAACGGCGAAAAAAGCGGGTCCGGACGCCCTGGTGGCTACTGATGTGGGCCAGCACCAGATGTGGGCAGCCCAGTTCTATCCGGTCTCCCACCCCCACCATTTCATCACCTCCGGCGGCCTGGGTACTATGGGATATGGTCTCCCTGCCGCCCTGGGCGCCCAGCTGGGTAAACCGGACAAACCGGTGGTGCTGATCACGGGGGATGGCAGCATCATGATGAACTGCCAGGAATTCGTCACCCTCCACAAATACGGGATCGCCGTCAAGACCGTGGTCCTGCGGAACAATACCCTAGGCATGGTCCATCAGTGGCAGGGCATGTTCTACAAAGGCCATTTTGCCGAATCCGACCTAACGGCCAACCCATCCATTGCCGGCGTGGCCCAGTCCATGGGAGTACCGGCCTGGACAGTGGAAAGAGAAGACCAGCTGCCAGAGGCCCTGGACAAGCTCTTTGCCCAGGAAGGGCCGGCGCTCTTGGAAGTGACCATCCCACCGGACGAAAATGTCTATCCCATGGTCCCTGGCGGAAAAAAACTGGATGAAATGGTAACAGGAGGCGACAACGTATGATCCGACAGCATCTGGCCATCCTGGCCGACAACAAGCCCGGGGTCCTGACCCATGTAGCCGGACTCATCAGCCGCCGGGCCATCAACATCGAGTTCATCAATGCTGGCTACACGGAAGAGAGGGACGTGACCCGGATCAATATCGTGGTATCGGTGGAAGACCGATATGAACTGGACCAGGCTATCAAACAGCTGGCCAAGCTCATCGACGTGATCAAGGTGGTGAACCTGGATGACGCGCCCTTTGTCAGCTATGAGCTGGCCATGATCAAGGTCAGCGCCCCCACCCCTCAGGTGCGGGAAGAAGTAGCCAGCCTGGCGGAACTCTTCCATGCCAAGGTGGTGGACGTCCAGAAACAATCCCTGGTGCTCCGGCTCACCGGCCGGGAAGACCACATCGACGCCCTGCTGGAAGTCTTGGAAGACTATGAAATCATCGAAATCGCCCGGACCGGACAGATTTCCCTGAGTCGAGGATTGGTTCCGGTGAAAAAGATGTAAATGGAAAAGCAGGTTTCGCCAAAGGCAGAACCTGCTTTTTTCGGTTCTATAATAAATGTTGGGGTCTTGTGGACACTCCTGTTCACAAGACCCCTTGTCTTACGATAAAATAAAGACATATCTAAGCTACATTTCACCTCAACCACCACGAAGAACTGAAAGGAGAATA